>JAFECY010000041.1 GCA_018241865.1 Pseudomonadota bacterium
GCTTGAATTACGAAACACCAGAAGCGTTTAGCAGGAAGCTGAAAACCGATTTATTAACCAGAGCTATTCCAGATTAGTTCGGTCCGAAAAAATCAGTCAGGTCATGGGATACACAGGCCTTATTTGCGCGATGACAATGCTCAGACTTCGGCTGATCAAAAGACTCAAAATACCAATGTCGAGAAAAAAATTACCTCCTATCTTAAAACGATGAATATCTCTGAATCTTTGTATGAGGACATGCGGCGAATTTCTCCAACAAAAATTAAATATTTAACTAATGACGAATTAGAACGGTATGGTTTAAATCAGCCAGACCCTGATTCTGAAAATGCCAAGATTGCCAGGATTGCTGCTGCTTTGAAAATTACCTCTGGAGAATACATTGAAAGAGCACAAAGAGCCGAGCAGACTTGTACCTCTGGGAATCGCGATCAACGAATTAAATGTAGAAGTGATTTTCTCTCTGGCGTCACTAAATAATCGCCTTTCGTTTTTATCTAATTTGCATTTGAATATCGCTCCTCATAAAATTTCAGAATTGAGATAGCGGGCCCGTCCTGGTTAACCATTTTTCTCCAGAAAACACAAATGAAAACGCCCCGTTGGCCGGGGCGTTTGCCTTACTGCGATGCGTCGATCACTTCGCCGACATCAAGGCAACCGTGGTATCCAGCATGCGGTTGGAGAAGCCCCACTCGTTGTCGTACCAGGACGAGACTTTCACCAAGCGTCCCGAGACCTTGGTCAAGGTCGAATCGAAATTGCTCGACGCCGGGTTGTGGTTGAAGTCCACCGATACCAGTTGTTCGGTCTGGTAAGTCAGGATGCCTTTCAGCGCGCCTTCCGAGGCGTCCTTCATGATGGCATTGACTTCATCGACCGTAGTATCGCGCTTGGCAATGAAGGACAGATCGACGATGGAGACGTTGATGGTCGGGACGCGGATCGCGAAACCGTCCAGCTTGCCGTTCAGCTCAGGCAGCACCAAGCCGACCGCGGCAGCAGCGCCGGTCTTGGTCGGGATCATCGACATGGTAGCGGAGCGGGCGCGACGCAGGTCTTCGTGCATCACGTCGGTCAGCACCTGATCGTTGGTGTAGGCGTGCACGGTGGTCATCAGGCCGGTTTCGAGGCCGATCTTGTCGTGCAGCGGCTTGACCAGCGGGGCTAAGCAGTTGGTGGTGCAGGAGGCGTTGGAGATGACTGTGTCGGTCGCTTTCAGCACGTTCTGGTTGACGCCGAACACGACGGTGGCGTCAACGTCCTTGCCGCCGGGCGCGGAGATGATGACTTTCTTGGCGCCGCCTTTCAGGTGGGCGGAAGCCTTTTCCTTGGTGGTGAAGAAGCCGGTGCACTCCAGCACGACATCGACGTTCAGCTCGCCCCACGGGATTTCAGCCGGATTGCGTTGCGCAAAGACGCGAATCTTGTCGCCGTTGACGATCATGTTGTCGCCTTCGACGGTGACGGTGCCGGGGAACTTGCCATGCGCCGTGTCGTAGCGGGTCAGGTGCGCGTTCGATTGCGCATTGCCGAGGTCGTTGATGGCAACGATCTGGATGTCTTGTTTCTTGCCGCCTTCGTAAAATGCGCGAAGGACATTGCGGCCGATACGGCCATAGCCGTTGATGGCGACACGGATAGTCATGGTTTCTTCTCCTGAACGTAGTTAAGCAACATTACCGAATTTTTATGCGAGAACTTTCTGCACTGCCTCCACGACCTTCTCGGTCGTGAAGTCGAAATACTTGAACAGCACGCCGGCCGGGGCCGATTCGCCGAAGGTGTCGATGCCGACCACCGCGCCTTCCAGTCCGACATACTTGTGCCAGAAGGCAGTGACGCCAGCTTCCACCGCCACGCGCGGCACGCCCTTGGTCAGCACGCTGGCTTTGTAGGCGGCGTCTTGGGCATCGAACAGATCGGTACAAGGCATGGAAACCACGCGCACGGCCACGCCTTGCTTGCCCAGTTCGTCGGCGGCCTTGACCGCCAGCTCGACTTCGGAGCCGGTGGCAATCAAAATCGCCTTGGCGTTGGGCGCATCGCGCAGCACGTAGCCGCCGCGGTCGATCGCTTGGATTTGCGCTGGAGTGCGTTCCATGTAGAGCAGATTCTGGCGCGAGAAGATCAGCGTAGTCGGGCCGTGGCGACGCGCCACCGCGTGCCGCCACGCGACGGCCGATTCGACCGTGTCGCATGGACGCCAATTTTCCAGATTCGGAATCAAGCGCAGACTGGAAACATGCTCGACCGATTGGTGGGTCGGGCCGTCTTCGCCGAGGCCGATCGAGTCGTGAGTGAAGACGAAGATCGAACGAATCTTCATCAGCGCCGCCATGCGCAGGGCATTGCGGCTGTAGTCGGAGAAGGTCAGGAAGGTCGCGCCGAAGGGGATGTAGCCGCCATGCAGGGCAATGCCGTTCATGATGGCGCTCATGCCGAATTCGCGCACGCCGTAGTTGATATGGTTGCCCGGTTGGTCGGCGCGCACCGCGATGCATTCCTTCCAGTTGGTGAGGTTGGAGCCGGTCAGGTCGGCCGAGCCGCCGAGGAATTCCGGCAGCACCGGGGCCAGCGCCTGAATAACGTTCTGGCTGGCCTTGCGGGTGGCGATGGTTTCTTTTTTCTCGACGCAGGCGGCGATGTAGTTTTCCACGGTCTGGACGAAATTGCCCGGCAACTCGCCTTTCATGCGGCGCTGGAATTCGGCGGCCTGTTGCGGATAGCGCGCGCCGTAAGCCTTCAGCACATCGTTCCACTGGTCTTCGGCGGCCTTGCCCTGCTGTTTTGCATCCCAGGCGGCGTACACGTCGGCCGGAATCTCGAACGGCGGATACGGCCAGCCCAGCGCTGCGCGGGTGGCGGCGATTTCCTTGTCGCCCAATGCCGCGCCGTGCACGTTGTGGGTGCCTTGCATGTTGGGCGCGCCCTTGCCGATCACGGTCTTGCAGCAGATCAGGGTCGGCTTGTCGGACGCCTTGGCTTGTGTAATCGCGGCATCGACCGCATCGACGTTGTGGCCATCGACCGCGCGGATCACGTTCCAGCCGTAGGCCTCGAAACGCTTCGGGGTGTCGTCCTGGAACCAGCCTTCGACATGGCCATCGATCGAGATGCCGTTGTCGTCATACAGCACGATCAGCTTCGACAAGCGCAGGGTGCCGGCCAGCGAGCAAACTTCATGCGAGATGCCTTCCATCAGGCAGCCGTCGCCGACGAAGGTGTAGGTGTAGTGATCGACCAGCTTGCAATCGGGCTGGTTGAATTCGGCCGCCAGCAGTTTTTCCGCCAGCGCCATGCCGACCGCGTTGCTGATGCCCTGGCCGAGCGGGCCGGTGGTGGTTTCGATGCCCGGCGTGATGTGCACTTCGGGATGGCCCGGCGTTTTCGAGTGCAACTGACGGAAGTTCTTGATCTCTTCCATCGACAAGTCGTAGCCGGAGAGATGCAGCAAGGCGTAGTGCAGCATCGAGCCGTGGCCGTTGGAGATAATGAAGCGGTCGCGGTTGGCCCAGTGTGGATTGGCCGGATTGTGGCGATAGTGTTTGCCCCACAGCGCCACGGCGATTTCCGCCATGCCCATCGGCATGCCGGGGTGGCCGGAATTAGCTTTCTGGACGGCGTCCATTGCCAGCGCACGGATTGCATTGGCCATCTTGGAAGTGGGGAGCGAAGCGGTCATGGTGTTCAGCAGAATTTTTGAGTCAAACAGATGCCGGCAGCGTGCCGGAAAGCTCGTTATTTTACCAGAGGCGGGAAGGGGTTTTGAGAGGCTGGCGCGCAAGTCTTCTTGCAGGAAAGGCAAGCGCGTCTGCGTGCGCATTTGTGCGCGCGCAAGCGTGCAGACTGCGTGTGTATGAATTACGCCTCGCCGCGCGCCACGGTTTGCGTAGCGGTACGTGCCGGCTGCAAGGCCGCTACGATCACATCCAGCGCCTTTTGCGGAGCGGCATTACCGCACATGAAAATATCGACAGCCGCGAACCCGGATTCGGGCCAAGTGTGTATCGAGATATGCGATTCCGCCAACAGCAATACGCCGGTGATGCCCTGGCCGGGGCCGAAGGCATGGAAGTGCGCGTGCAGGATGGTGGCGTCGGCCGCTTCGGCGGCGCGGCGCAGCAAGTGATCCACCGTCTCGGCGCTGCTCAGCCGTTCCGCTGCCACATCAAACAAGTCGGCCAGCACATGCAAACCGTGCGGCTGGTACGACTGGTATGACGGGTGCTGCACTGCTGTCATTTATGACCACCACCGCCACCGCCCCAACTACCGGTATTGCTGCTCCAGCTACTGCCGCTGCCGCCACTGCGATAGCCGGATGAGGAGCTACTGTTGGCGGCGGATTTGACCATGCGCGTCCAGCTCATGCCGGTGAATACGGTGGTGACCACGATGGCATAGATCAGAAAAGCATTCCGCACGATTCGTTATCCTTTCAGCCAACTGATTGCCTTGGCCGGCAGGTACACCGCAGCCAGCGCCATCAGGGTCGGCACGAAGGTGTCGCCCATGGCGAAGAACAGGGGAATCGCATTCAAGCCGATGATCCACCAGATGAATTTGGTCGAGATATCCTCAAGACCGTCGGGCGCTTCTTCCTTGTCGGCGGCGATCTTGTCTCCGAACCAAGCGCGGATCTGGTCGGGGCTGACCGGCAGCGATTGCGACCAGTTCAGTTCTTCCGCCGTGATCTCGGCCGCGAGTTTTTTCTGGCCGGCTTCGTATTCGATGATGTCGGTCTGGTCGCCCACATTCACGCGCCAGTTGAACGCGCCAGCGGCGAACGTCACCGTCGCCGGATAGCGATACAGTTTCTGGTAAGTCGCCTTGCCGTACGCGACCGACTCTTCCTTGAACCAACCCGGCCACTCGTCCAGCACCGTGCTGCGCTCCCAGCCGGCATCGGTTTCGACCAGCCAGAGGAAACCGCCGCGCGCGCTGTAAAGCAGGTATTCGGTCCACGACGTGTTTTCATCGTCGGCGCGCTGCATCAGGCCGATGATTTCAAATGGCTTGCCGTTGATGTCGGCTTTCGCGCCCAGTTCCAGCGTCGTCGCGACTTGCGACATGCGCGTGGCGGCTTGCAGCACTTCCGCCTTCGGCCCGGCCGCATCGACTTGCGCATGGCAACTCGGGCACAAGATGGTTGTCGTCACGCCCGGCAGGAATGACACGCTGCTGCCGCACGAGGGGCAGGACAAGGCATCGACCTTGCCCTTGAACTTGCCGGCACTGGTTTTGACTTGGTCTTCGTCGCGCAGCAACTGGCATTTCAGTCCTTCCAGCGTGACCGCCTGGCCAGTGTACACGGCAGGAATGTCGGCGTCGGAATAATCGAGCGTGAGGAAATTCGCGCCGGCACGGAAATCAGCGACGCGCGCCTGCCAGCCCTTGCCGACCTTGAACGGCAATTCGCCCTGGCCACCGATGCATTCGGCAGTGCGGATATCCGCACCGACGTAATTCATACCGGCGAGCGCGTAATTGCGCGCCGGTTGCAGTTCCTCGAATGTCGGCAACTGCGTATCGGCCGAGGCCGGGCGTTCCTGCGTCAGCGTGTACATGCCGGAAGCATCGCTCAGCCAAGCGGCCTTGCCATCGTCGAACAGCACATACCATTCGTTCCACATACCCGCCGGATAGCGCAACTGGATGCGGCCGATCACGTTGAAGGCTTGGTCGCCGAACACGCCGGACGTGCCGATCTGGATCGGCGAATAATCTTCCAGCACGTCCGACATCTTGCCGAGATTCTTGACCGAATCGGCATCCTTCAGAATCGTCGTTTTGCAAAACTCGCAAACCGCCAATACCGAAGCCGTCGATTTGAACGCGACCTCGGCACCGCAGCTAGGGCAGGAGACTTTCTGCATGACCTTACCAGTCCAGAGTCGGCGGTGTTAACCCAGCAGCTTTTTCAGCAACTCAGCCTTCGCCGTGTCGTAATCGCTCGCGGAAATCAGGCCCTTGTCCAGCAAACCCTTGAGTTTTTCCAGCCGCGCTTCGACCGGCTCTTCCGCCGGAGCGACAGGAGCAGCAGGAGCGGCCGCCGCTGCCGGTGCAGCCGCAGGCGCCATCGCGCCCGCCATGCTCTGCGCCATCACCTGCCCGAATGCGACACCCGAAGACAGGCCCGCACCCAAGCCGGCCAGGCCGCCTTCATTCTGCGCGGCCAGCGGAATCGAGCTCGCCACCTGGAACTTGGTGAAGCCGGCCATCTTGTCGGCGCTCAGCCCGCCCTTCATGCCGGCGGCGATGCGCTCATCCAGCGCGGCCTGCAACTCTTCCGGCAGGCTGACGCTGGCGACGGTGAACTCGTCCATGCCGAGGCCGTACTTGGCGAACACATTACCCAGATCGCCCTTGACGTGCTGCGCCATCAAGGCTTGGTTGGCGGCCATGTCGAGGAAAGGCACATTGGCGCCGCCCAGCGAGCTGGCCATGGTCGCCATCGTGATGCCGCGCAATTGCTCTTCCGCTTCGTCGCGGGTGTACTGGTCGCGCGTGCCGCTGATCTCGGTGAAGAACAACTTGGGATCGGTGATGCGGTAGGAATACATGCCGAATGCGCGGACGCGGATCATGTCGAAATCCTTGTCACGGATCGTGATCGGCTGCGGCGTACCCCACTTGCGGCCGATCTGCACCCGCGTGCTGAAGAAATACACGTCCGACTTGAACGGCGACTCGAACAGCTTGTCCCAGTTTTTCAGGTTGGTCAGCACCGGCAGGGTATTGGTGGTCAGCTTGTAATTGCCGGGGCCGAACACGTCGGCGATCTTGCCTTCGTTGACGAACATCGCCATCTGCGATTCGCGCACGGTGAGCGCGGCGCCGTTCTGGATTTCAAAGTCCTGCATCGGATAGCGCCAGGCGAGCACGCCGTCGGTATCTTCATTCCATTGCAGGACATCGATAAACTGCTTCTTGATAAATGAACCGAGACCCATGATGGCCCTCCTTCGCGGAAAAGTGAAAAGCGTTTAAAAGCGATTAAGAAATGCAGGCGGCGTTGATTGCACCGATTGAAATTGATATGGCCCCCATCAAACCACCGAATGCCGCGTTGCCGGTTTCGATGTGCTCCCGGGATATATTCAGCAAGCACGAAGTGACCGCATAGACCACCACCTGCACGACCATTTCGCCGGCCACCCAGCCGACAAACCC
>JAFECY010000042.1 GCA_018241865.1 Pseudomonadota bacterium
AACGTGGCCGGCATCGGCCTGCATCACGCGGTTGCGGCCGGCATCCTTAGCCGCATACAAAGCGACATCGGCTCGACTGATTAATTCTTCAGTTGTCGCCGAGGGAAACTGGGCGGTCGAGGCAACGCCCGCACTGATCGTTAAATTGAGCGCAACGGCGCCCACCGTTTCCGGCTGCATCGCCACCGCCTGCCGCATACGTTCGGCCACTGCCAGCGCGGTTTCATGGCATGCGCCCGGCAGCACCACCAAAAACTCTTCGCCGCCATAGCGACCCAAGGCTTCCTGTGGGCGAATGCAAGAACGCAGGCGGCTGGCAACTTTCACCAGCACTTCATCGCCGGCCGGATGGCCGTGGGTATCGTTGATTTTTTTGAAGTGATCCAAATCGACCACGATCAGCGACAGCGGCAAATTCTGTTTTTCGCAACGATCTGCTTCCACCATCAGTATGCGCATGATCGCGCCACGGTTCCAAGTGCCGAGCAAGGGATCAATCAGCGACTTACGGCGCAAACTTTTGTTCTGCCTTTGCAGGTTGACCTGCGAAGCGTTGACCGATTTGAGGTGAATTTCACGTTCAACCAGCGCGGCCAGATCAGCCAGCAAGCGACCATCTGTTTCAGAAAAAATGCGCGGCGCGTAATCGACTAGGCTGATGCTGCCGATAATTGCATTCTCACCGTCATGGATCGGGTGGGCGGCATGAAAACGTACATTGGGCGCACCCTGCACTGCCGGATGCCTGCCCAGCGCCGCATCCAGCCGCGCATCGGGCACAACCGTCACGCCGGCCGGTTTCGGCAGGCCGGCACAAAAGTCGGTTTCAGCCGAAGCGATGGGTGAATGAAAGACATTGCCTGCGCGGTCGCCAAAAATCACCACGCAATCCGCGACACGGAAAAGCTGCTTGCCGATGCGGCGGATGCGTTCGACCTGCGCTTCGAGCGGATCGTGCGAAGACGATACCGCCTCCGTCGGGAGCATGTGGGGTTGGGTCGCTTGCGATCTGCGCTCGACTGCGTTCATGACTGCGGCACCGGTAACCACGTCGCTTATTCAGCGCGGTAGTTCGGCGCTTCCTTGGTGATCTGAACGTCGTGCACGTGCGATTCGCGCATGCCGGCAGCGGTGATCTCGACGAACTCCGCTTTCTCGCGAAACTCGTCGATGCTCGCGCAACCGCAATAGCCCATCGAGGAACGTACGCCGCCAACCAGTTGGTACAAAATCGCCAGCACGCTACCCTTGTAAGGCACGCGACCTTCGATGCCTTCCGGGACGAACTTGTCGGCGTTGTTGGCCGGGTCTTGGAAATAGCGATCGGCCGAACCGTCGGCCATCGCGCCTAAGCTACCCATGCCGCGATAAGACTTGTAGCTGCGCCCCTGGAACAAGATCACTTCGCCCGGCGCTTCTTCGGTACCGGCAAACATGCTGCCCATCATGACAGTCGATGCGCCTGCCGCCAGCGCCTTGGCGATGTCGCCCGAAAAACGGATGCCGCCATCGGCGATGCAAGGCACGCCGGAGCCGCGCAAGGCACCTGCGACATTCGAGATCGCGGAAATTTGCGGCACGCCGACACCGGCAACAATGCGGGTGGTGCAAATCGAGCCGGGACCGATGCCGACTTTGACACCATCCGCGCCATATTCGACCAGCGCTTTGGCGGCGTCAGCGGTGGCGATATTGCCGCCAATGACATCAACCTGCGGGTATTTTTTCTTAATCCAACGCACGCGTTCCAACACGCCCTTGGAATGACCGTGGGCGGTATCGACGATCAATACATCGACGCCAGCGGCCACCAGCAAATCGACGCGTTCCTCATTGTCCGCACCGACACCAACCGCTGCGCCGACGCGCAGCTTGCCGTGCTCGTCCTTGGATGCATTCGGATGGGAAGTCGATTTTTGAATATCCTTGACGGTAATCAAACCGCGTAGCTCGAATGCATCGTTGACCACCAGTACGCGTTCCAGCCGATGTTTGTTCATCAAACGCTTGGCTTCCGACAAGTCGGCACCGTCCTTGACATGCACCAGCTTCTCGCGCGGGGTCATCTTGGCGCGCGCTTCCGCATCCAGCTCTTCCTCGAAGCGCAAGTCGCGGTTGGTAATGATGCCGACCACGGTCTTGCCCTCGACCACCGGAAAACCGCTGATGCCGTGCTGTTCGGATAGTGCGATCACCTCGCGAATCTTCATAGTCGGCGGAATCGTGATCGGATCGCGCACCACACCGGACTCGAAACGCTTGACCTTGGCGACTTCACGCGCTTGGTCTTTCGCAGTCAGATTTTTGTGGACGATACCAATGCCGCCTTCCTGCGCCATCGCAATCGCCAGCCGCGATTCAGTCACGGTATCCATCGCGGCCGACAGCAACGGAATGTTCAGCGTGATGTTGCGAGTCAGTTGAGTTTTGAGCGACGTGTCGCGGGGGAGGATGTCCGAATGAGCCGGGACGAGCAGCACGTCATCGAAGGTGAGTGCTTTCTGGAGGAGACGCATAGTGATTCCTATAGGCGCAAAGCCGCATTATACAGAAAACCATGCAATTCGTCGTTTTCTCGTCAGTCTAGCAACCGAAATCTCCTGCAATTTCATTGACATAGCGGATAAAGCATGGCGAAATTCTTGCACCGGCAAACAGAACCAAAAGGACTTCCCATGATTTCGACCTGGCCAAAGCGCATCCTTCTCGCCCTCGCCGTATGCGGCTTTACTGCCAGCGCCATGGCGCAATATATCTGGCTCGACGACAAAGGCGTCAAACAGTATTCGGATACGCCGCCGCCTGCTTCCGTGCCGAAAAAACGCATTCTGAAAGAAGGCGGCATGCCGACTCAGAAC
>JAFECY010000043.1 GCA_018241865.1 Pseudomonadota bacterium
ACCTGCGTATGTTGTGAGCACAGTCTTATACGCATTCGCTGTCAATCTTTTGATGTAGATCAAGGTTGCGCATGAACCAAGTGCATGAAAATGCATCGTCGGCACTACCACGGCATCTCTCACAGCGTTGCTTGCGTGAGTGGATGTTCACCCAAAACAGAACAATTCATCAACGGAGGTTATCTTGAAAATCCAGAACCATATCTCGCGCACATTGCTGCTGGGTGCTGTCGTATTACTGCTGGGTGCCTGTTCCAAAGAAAAACCCAAGGCGGACCCCTACGACACCAGCAAGATGGATTTCAAAACCCCGCCAGCCAAAGTGACCAACGAGCGCCACACCGGGCCGTTTGCTTCCGGCTCCGCCCTCAGTTACGGCCCGGAACTCAAGCCGCTCGATCCGTCGCCGGTCAAGACTATCCGCCTCGACACCACGCACAAAATCATCGAGATCGCGCCCGGCGTGAATTTCAGCGGCTGGACTTTCGGCGACCAAGTGCCGGGACCGACCATCCGCGCCCGCGTCGGCGACCGGATCAAATTCAGCATGACCAATCGCAGTGACGAGGTGATGCCCGGTGTGCAATTCACCGCCGCGCCGATGATGCACTCGATGGACTTCCATGCCGCGATGGTGTCGCCACAGGACAAATACCGCTCCATTGCACCGGGGCAAACCATCGAATTTGAATTCACCGTCAACTATCCGGGCGTCTTCATGTTCCACTGCGGCACGCCGATGATTCTGGAGCACATCGCTTCCGGCATGTATGGCGCGATGATCGTCGAACCGAAAGAAGGCTATCCGACCAAGGCCGACCGCGAATACATGATCGTGCAAAGCGAGTTCTACGTGAAGCCCGATCCGCAGCAACGCAAGGTCAATGGCCAACCACTCTATGTACTCGACGGCGAGAACGTAAAAAAAGCCATCTCGAGCTATACCGTTTTCAACGGCTACCTCAACGGTATGGTGAAAAAACCACTGATCGCCAAACCGGGCGAGCGTGTGCGTCTGTTCCTTCTGAACGTCGGCCCGAGCAAGACCTCGAGCTTCCACGTGGTCGGCACGATTTTCGATCGCGTCTGGATGGAAGGCAATCCAGATAATCAATTCCGCGGCATGCAAACCGTGCTGCTCGGTTCGTCGAACTCCGCCATCGCCGAGCTCATCGTTCCAGAAGCGGGTCAATACATCATGGTCGATCACCACTTCGCCAATGCCTCGCAAGGTGCGATCGGTCTGATCGACGCCGGCACGGTGAAACCGGCTGAGAAAAATGACCTCGAACACCACAACATGCCGGCCACCGCCACGCCATCCGATCCGGCTGCAGTGCAAGGCAAACTCGACTTCGAGAGCAAGTGCCTAGCCTGCCACTCCATCGGCCGCGGCAAAAAACTCGGGCCAGACCTGCTCGGTGTGACCAAGTTGCGTAGCGATGAATGGTTGAAGAAATGGCTGAAATCGCCGGAACAAATGCTGCAATCCGACGCCGACGCCAAGACGCTGCTGAAGGAATACAACAATATCCCGATGCCGAACCAAAACTTGAGCGATGCGGAAATCGACCGCTACCTGAAGTACTTCCATTGGGTCGATACGCAACCGGCCGGCACCATCCACAGTGCCGATGGCGCGCACTAATATGCGATCGGCTCTCTGGATCGGCAGTGTCTTGCTGGCTCTGCACGCCACCTCCGCCAGTGCCTGCGGGCATTGCGTGGAGGACAAGGTTGCCGCCGTCTATGACTATGCGGTGGTGACGCAAGCCAAGGCGCAGAAACATCACGTGGTGTATTTTGCGCTGGATGGCACGGTCGTTCCCGGCGCGGCTTTGCACAAGAGAATAGAAACGGCAATCCAATCCACTCCCGGCGTGGACCAGTCCAGCGTGCGTGTTTCGCTGGAACTGGCCGCGCTTTCTTTTTCTTTCGACCCGCGCCGCACGTCCTACGCCGGACTGCAAAAAGCGTTAGAGAGAAAACTGACGGGAGAGAAATTGGGACTGATGGAATTGAAATACATCAACTAACCCCGCGCGCCATCAAGGCCGCCATCAGCAGCATGCCGATGATGCACGTCAGCTCAATATTGATGCAGCGGGCGATCCTGCCCGCCTCTCGCTCTGCAATTTTCACCATGCCCGGATTTTCCATCACCTTGCCCCACTTGATGAAACGCACCGTCGGATAAATCGACACCAGCCCGGCGATCAGGAACAGCAGCATCTTGGTCAGGAAGGCGTGATTGCCCAAGTAGTATTGCCAGCCCTTCTCGAAATACATCACCCGCAATGCGCCGACCACCAGCACCACGCTGGCGCAAATGCCGTACACCATGTCGGCAATCTGAATGCGACGCGCCTCCAGCGTCGTCATCTCGGATCGGAATGTCACCCACTCCAGAACCAGTACGGCAACCATGAGGAAAGCAGCAAGATGGTGAAGAAAGGCCAGTAAAGCGGCTGCAAGCATGCAAACCTCCATGTTCTTAAGGAAATGTAGAACAATTTAACATTTCCTCCCATATTTATGGGATACCCGGCGTGACCGGATTGCGG
>JAFECY010000044.1 GCA_018241865.1 Pseudomonadota bacterium
ATGGATTACGTGAACGAGATTTTTACTGATTTTCACGAATTACATGGCGATCGCACTTTCGCCGATGACTTGTCTATCGTCGGCGGCTTGGCGCGCTTCAATGGCCAAGCTTGCATGGTGATCGGCCATCAAAAAGGACGCGACACCAAAGAACGCGCCATGCGTAATTTCGGCATGCCTAAACCGGAAGGCTATCGTAAGGCGATGCGTCTGATGAAGCTGGCCGAAAAATTCGGTTTGCCGATTTTTACCTTCATTGACACGCCGGGCGCTTTCCCCGGCATCGATGCCGAAGAGCGCGGCCAGTCCGAAGCCATCGGCCACAACCTGTATGTCATGGCTGAATTGAAAGTGCCGCTGATCGCCACCATCATCGGCGAAGGCGGCTCCGGCGGCGCGCTGGCCATCGGCATGGGCGACAACGTGTTGATGCTGCAATACGCCACCTATTCCGTGATTTCCCCAGAGGGTTGCGCTTCCATCCTGTGGAAGACCGCCGAACGCGCCAGCGATGCTGCCGATGCGCTGGGTCTGACTGCGCATCGCTTGAAAGCCGTGGGCTTGATCGACAAGATCGTCAACGAACCGCTGGGCGGCGCACACCGCGACACGAAGCAAATGGCGGCAATGCTCAAGCGCGCGCTGGCCGATTCGCTGCGCCAGTTCCAAGGCATGAAAACCAAAGATCTGCTGGCTGCCCGCCACGAGAAATTGATGAGCTACGGCAAATTCAAGGAAATCACTTCGGCGGAATAAAGCGTGTCCGCATTGATGCCGCTGGTTGATACTTTCGAGCGCGCGTTAGGAGCAATCCTGACGCGCGTTTCTGTTTCTGCCACCATGTCGCCAGTCGCGTCGATGGCGGTTGCTTATAGCGGCGGTCTCGATTCCTCGGTGCTGCTGCATCTGGCGCATGGTTATGCGCAAGCTCATGGCATCCGGCTGTTCGCTTTCCATATCCACCACGGCATCAGTCCGCATGCCGATGCGTGGCTGGCGCATTGTCGGGAGCAAGCCGCGCAACTGGGCAACAATTTCGATAGTCGGAAAATCAGTCTGACTGCCCGCGAAAAAAACGGTGTTGAGGAAGCCGCGCGCATCGGTCGCTATGCCGCGCTCGGGGAATTGTGTCGCGAGCATCGCATCGATTTGTTGCTCACGGCGCATCATCAGGATGACCAAGCTGAAACGGTTTTACTACAACTCTTGCGTGGCTCCGGCGTGGCTGGATTGTCGGGTATGGAACGCGCCAATACCGCACCGACTTTGCTGGGTGATGCAACGCTCACGATGGCGCGGCCCTTGCTCGATGTCTCGCGCATTGCGCTGGAGGAGTATGCAATGCAGCAGCGGATTGCGTACATCCATGATGAATCGAATGCCGACCCACGCTATGCGCGCAACGCCTTGCGACATGCGGTTATGCCCGCCTTGTCCGCCAATTTTTTCGGTTTTCAATCTCGCCTAGTGCGGACGGCCGGGCATATGCAAGCAGCGCAGCGCTTGCTGGATATGTTGGCGGAACAGGATTGGCAGCATTGCCGCGATGGCGATTGCTTGTATGTGGAGCGTTTGCGTCTCCTAGATACTGATCGTTGCGACAACTTGCTGCGCTACTGGCTGGGTTTGCGCGGTTTGCGCATGCCATCCAGCGCTTGGTTGAGTGAACTGCGCGCACAACTGCTGGAAGCGAAAGACGATGCGCAGTTGTGTGTGATCCATGCCGATGGGCAGATACAACGCTATCAGGGACGCGTGTACCTGACGCCGAGGGAGAAGGTCGATCCGGCCAGCCTTGCTCCGATCAGTTTTCGTTGGCAGGGTGAGGCGCAATTGCCTTTCGCCGAATATGGCGGGGTTTTGCATTTCGATCCCGCGGAAGAGGGCGTGGAGCGCGCATGGCTGCAACGGCAAGATTTGCAACTGCGCTACCGACAAGGCGGCGAGCGTTTGAAACCGGCAGCGAATCGCGCCACCCGCAGCCTGAAGCATCACTATCAAGCGTTGCATATTCCGGCATGGGAACGCGAACGGCTGCCGCTGGTATTTGCCGGTAGCGCATTGCTGTTTGCCGCTGGGATTGGCATGGATTGTCATCACGTTGAATTGCATGGCAGTCAGCGTATTCGCTTGCGCTGGGAGGCGCAGCCATAGCGACTTTGCGCGCGCTGGCCTCTTGTCATTTTGCGTTGCGGCAGGTAAACTAAAGGGTTGATTTTCATAACTTTTTTTGCACGTTTTTTCATATGGCTTTAATCGTTCACAAATACGGCGGCACGTCGATGGGTTCGACAGAACGCATCCGCAATGTCGCTAGGCGCGTCGCCAAGTGGCATGACGCCGGCCACCAGATCGTCGTGGTGCCGTCTGCCATGTCGGGCGAAACCAATCGCTTGATTGGCCTTGCAAAGGAAGTCATGCCGCAGCCCGATGCGCGTGAATTGGACATGCTGGCATCGACGGGTGAGCAGGTCTCCGTCGCCTTGCTGGCCATGGCGCTACAAGCAATCGGTAAACAAGCCATGTCCTATGCCGGTTGGCAAGTTGCGATCAAAACCGATTCGTCCTATACCAAGGCGCGCATTCAATCGATCGATGAAGTAAAGGTAAAAAATGACCTGAATGCCGGCAAGATCGTCATCATCACCGGTTTCCAAGGCGTGGACGAAAACGGCAATATCACGACTTTAGGTCGCGGCGGCTCCGATACCTCGGCGGTGGCTGTGGCCGCAGCTTTGAAGGCGCAAGAATGTTTGATTTATACCGACGTGGATGGCGTTTATACGACCGACCCACGCGTGGTGAGCGAAGCGCGTCGCCTACACACTGTGACCTTTGAAGAAATGCTGGAAATGGCGTCGCTCGGCTCCAAGGTTTTGCAGATACGCTCGGTGGAATTCGCCGGCAATTACCGGATGCCGACACGCGTCCTGTCGTCGCTGACCGACCCGATGATGCCGCTGGAAGAAGAAGCGAATTCCGGCACCCTGATTTCGTTTGAGGAAGATACACACATGGAACAAGCCGCTATCACCGGCATCGCCTTCAGTCGCGATGAGGCCAAAATCACCGTTCTGGGCGTGCCCGACCGTCCTGGCATCGCTTATCAAATTCTTGGTCCGATTGCCGATGCCAATATCGAAGTCGATATGATTATCCAGAATCAATCGGTGGATGGTAAGACCGATTTCACCTTCACCGTGCCGCGCGGCGATTACGCCAAGGCGATGGATGCGTTGGACAAGAGCGTCAAGGGTCACATCAACGCATCCAACATTATCGGCGACACCAAAGTCTCGAAAGTCTCCGTGGTTGGCGTCGGCATGCGTAGCCACGTTGGCATTGCATCGCAAATGTTCCGCACCTTGTCGGAAGAGGGCATCAACATTCTGATGATCTCCACTTCCGAAATTAAAATTTCAGTTTTGATCGACGAAAAATATATGGAACTGGCGGTACGCGCATTGCACAAGGCCTTCGATCTGGAAAAGACCTGAACGCATAGAGTTTCGTTGACCGGACGCGCATGAAAAGCTATCATGCGTTGCTCGACTGAAGCGGACTGATTGTCCTGTTTCAAGTGTGGAGACGTGGCCGAGTGGTCGAAGGCACTTCCCTGCTAAGGAAGCATATGGGCTTAAACCTGTATCGAGGGTTCGAATCCCTCCGTCTCCGCCAGTAATCAGTTTCACGCAGGATCAAGCAATCTCAAAACCCGCACAGCTTAAGGCTCTGCGGGTTTTTATTTTTTTGACGTGTGAGCCTGTTCGTTGTTTGTTTCGGTATCGGGAGTGAAAGAAAAAAACCATCACGATTGCGTTTGTGAGTGGTTTTCGCTCGGGTTTGACCGGTCTCTGGCTCACGCGCTAAAATAGCGGGTTACCAAAAATCGGATTGATATGCGCCGCAAACTCGTTGCTGGCAATTGGAAAATGAACGGCAATCTTGCCGCCAATGCGCTATTACTGGCCGGCATTAAAGCCGAGCTCGGTCATCCCGTCTGTGACGTTGCTGTCTGCGTGCCAGCTACTTATCTGGCGCAATGCCAAGCGACGCTGGGTGGAAGCCTAGTGCGCTGGGGTGCGCAGGATGTATCCATGTATGAGTCCGGTGCCTATACCGGTGAAGTGTCGGCCACCATGCTTGCCGATTTCTCCTGCAGCTATGTCATTGTCGGTCATTCCGAGCGGCGCGCTTATCATGGCGAAACCGACGCCACGGTAGCGGGCAAAGCGGTGCGTGCACTAGCCGCCGGCTTGACGCCGATCGTATGTGTCGGTGAAACCTTGGCCGAACGCGAGGCTGGCAGTACGGAACAAATTGTTTCTCGCCAGATCGATGCGGTGTTGGCGCTGCTCGGTG
>JAFECY010000045.1 GCA_018241865.1 Pseudomonadota bacterium
CTGAGTTGGAACGGCACGCTGCAATTTGGCGGCGCGCATCAGTTCACCTTGCAGAGTCCGGCCTTCACTCTCGACGATAAAGGCATACAAGTAAGCTGGGCGGGTTTGCAAGCCGATGGCGGCGGCAATATCAACGACCACAGCTACCAGATCAAGCTGCGGGCGCCGAAGCTGGAAGCCGGCGGCCCCGACCCGGTCAGCGGCGAGCAGGGCAAGGCGCTGTTAGAAAATATTCAGCTTGCCGTCGAAGGCCGTCGCAGTGCGTCCGGCCTGAACATCGGTAGCGGTTCGATGGAAGTCGGCAAATTCCACATCACCGATCCGAGCAAAAAAGGGGAGGTCGAGCTGAATCAGTTCGGCTATACCTACCAAGTAAAAGAGAACGGCCAGTTCGTCGATCTGGCGCTTGCTTACAAGATCGCCGGTATCGTCGCCGGCGCCGAGAAAAAGACCTACGGCCCCGCGTTGCTGGAGCTCGGCATCGGCCATTTGCATGCCCCGACCTTGCTTGCTTTCGACAAAAGCATGAAGGGCATCATGTGCGCCAAGCCGGAACAGAAGCAAGCAATGGCCGGCGAAATGATAGGGCAGTGGAAGCAACTCTCCACCGAGCTGCTGCGCAACAAGCCGGAGCTGCAACTCAAACAGGTGCGTTTCAGCTCGCCGGACGGCGAGCTGCAGGCCAAGGGCCGGATCAGCATCGACGGCTTTGAGCCGGCTATGCTGGAGACGCCGCAAACCGCGATGGCGGCTTTGCCCGGCATTCTGCAAGTTGAATTTGCCGGCCAGATTCCAGAAAAATTCCTGATGTCCTCCCTGCGCGGTTTTGCACTCAGTAGTGCCCGTCGGCAAATGATGCAGGAAGGAGGCGGCGAAATCGATGCAGGGCAAATGCAAACCCTGCAGGAAGGTGCCGAACAAGATGCCCGGCAGAAGATAGGCTTGGCGTTGGCGCAAAATTACATCAAGCAGGACGGCGACAAGTTGAGTATCGACTTCAAGTTCGGCAAAGGCCAAGCAAGTCTGAATGGTGCACCTTTCGACCTGCCGTTCCTGCCGCAATCGGCACAAGCGCCGAGCGCACAGATCGGTGCCGATCCGGCTCAACCGGGTACGCCGCCGAGCCAGCAATAAGCGTCAATGCAACAGCGCGGGTGCGCCAGCCGGAGCAAGGCCGCAGGCGTTACGCGTACGAGGACTGCGCTGAATAAGCGTAGTCCTCGTGTTTATTGGACAAGCCCGGTAATTCGTGGCAATCTGACAAAAATAGCCATAATTCCAGAGGAATGCCATGAAACCCTTTCCGGTTGAATACGACCCTAACCAGCTTCTCGACTCGCTGATTACCGTCCTCAATCTCAAAAACGACGCCGCGCTCTCGCGCGCGCTCGAAGTCGCCCCGCCCGTCATCAGCAAAATCCGCCATCGCCGTTTGCCGGTAGGCGCGAGCATGCTGATACGCATGCACGAAGTCAGCGGCCTGACGATTCGTGAACTGAAAGACCTGATGGGCGACCGGCGCGATCGGCACCGCGTGAGCGACCTCGCCAACCCGGCGCGCAATCCCGCTGCGACGGAATAAATTCCTGCACAAAGCGCACGCCACGTCATGCGAGATTGACGCTTTTGCCCTTTTGGTTATACGCCGTACGCTTCTCACGCATCCGGTGAGAATCAATGGCCATGCGGGTTCCTGAAGGATCGGCCAGAGCTTTCCTTATTTCCTCTGGCTGGTTAATTTACCAAAATGCAAATTAAATCAAGTTAGGCCTTGGCCGCATTTCAGCTTTCTTCCAACTTGTCTTTCAGTAAGATAAACAGTTCCACAAATATTCAGGAGAAACGCCATGTCTCAGCTCGCAATCACGCAAGAACAAATTTTCAATTTTGATTTCGAGGTGAAAAATGTCCAAATGGATCGAGGAATACGCCAAACACGCTGCTCTTAATTTTGGTCAAGCATCACAAGGGCTGCGCTACTTGTTGACACACCCCAAAGCGGATCGCATCGCTAAGCGAGGCACCGTACGACACATGCTTCTTTCGCTAAAATTGCGGAGCAAGCTGGTAGTCAATGACTTGTTTTTCGCAATCTTGCCCCCGCACTGGCACCATACAAAAGAGCAGCTAGCAAGCTTGCACGCAGTCTCTCTTAAACGTTGGTTCCAAGCAGGTTATGGGCCATATCGGTTCGCGGAAACTGGAGAATTACTTCCTCTGCACGAGGTTTTCCATGAACCACGGTGGGATCCTCGCTGCGAGGACGCATGAGAGGCCTAACAATTCATTCAAGCCGACGCCGCTTCGCGGCGCGGCTTAATTCAGGCGTTAGGCATCACACCAACCATTGGGGCGATTATGCGGATAAATGCTTTTGAGGGCGCTCGTAGGATTGCTTTGATTCTTGCTGCGCTTGTGCCGATTGTTGTACTAATCGTTACGGGCAAAAATGATCCGTACATATCAATCGACTATCGTGTTTCAAGCCCAAACTCGCCCTTTGTCAAATCAGATGAACCCTGTCCCACGGGGGCCGGTCGGCACTACTTCTCCACCAAAACACCAAATGGTCGTACCGTCGGAATTGATCTTTGTCTCTTGACTATGGCCTTCGGTAAAGATTCCGAGCAACTAGTCCCGTACAAAATTGATCAGGCCGGAATGGTTTGGGGAGCGGCCTCCTACAGCAATGAAGTTGACGGCTATGAGCGCGAACTTGAAAGGCGCTTCGCGTTTCCCGGCTCAGACGCCCAATGGGCTGACAACGAAATTTCTAACCGCTACCGCAAGAACTGGCTGCAATCACTTGGCTATTTGGCCGTTGGTCTTACTGCATTCTGGATCCTTGTCTGGTGCATTGGTTGGGTCGTGCGCGGTTTCGCAGGCATTCCAAGCGGTAAAGACAGTCGCCAAAGTGATGCCTAACAATTCATTCAAGCCGACACCGCTTCGCGGCGCGGCTTAATTCAGGCGTTAAGAGGAAAAAACCATGGCGCAGCGAACGGTTATATGGGTGATCTTGTTGCTTTTCGTTCCTGCGGTGGTTTACTGCATCAGCGTTGATAGGCATGGCGATCTCACAATTGAGTATTTGTCTCGGTGGTTCATCGCAAATTACTTTTATATGGCCGCCCCGCATTGGCTCATGCTTTGGGCAAGCATCCTTGGCCCAATGCCGCGTTCTGTTATGAAGGTAACTTTGGTAGTTTTGAATGTAATTCTGGTTTTGTTTCAGTGCTGGGTCTGGTTCTTTGTTCCTAGTCGTGAATCAGGGTTGGCGTGGGTGTTTTATATTCCTGTGTGGATTCTTGGTTTGTGTGCCGTCTATGCTTACTATTACTTCGCAGGGAAGCAACGTGCCAGCTCTTAACTTGTCATATATGGACTCCCCCGGTAATCCCCCCGGAACTTAATCGTATTTGAAAGTAGAATTTTCTCCAATCGTTTTTGAGGAAG
>JAFECY010000046.1 GCA_018241865.1 Pseudomonadota bacterium
GCTGGTGCAATCGCCGCTCGCTGCGTCAACGTTGGTGAAATCGTTGTCGTACACGCCGCGCGAGGCGGCATCGCCGACCGCAGGCAGCGAACCCAGCAAGCGGAAATTGCCGACTTCGCTATAAGTGAAGGCATTGGTGCCGGTGGCCGTGCCATTGATCGCAGCCGGGAACACGCCGGTGAGCGTGCCGTTCTGCATCGCGCCGACGTGCGCCTGCAGCGCCGTGTTATCGATCTGCGGCGTGCCGTTGTAGCCGCTCAGGCCGGTGGCGGCGGTCAAGGTGAAACTATCCGATCCGGCCCGCAGCTTCGGCGTGCCGGACGTGCCGGTATTGGTCATGTTGGATGTCACGCTGGTAAAGCCGGTCGGGCGTATGGTGAAGTTGTCGGTCGAACAGCCGATCGCCGTGGCCGCTCCCGTGGCAGGGTAGCTCACCCGCACCCGCACTTCGCGCCAAGCATTGTTTTCGGTGAAGGAAACCGTCTTGCGACCATTGTCGGCAGCGACGAAGATGGGATTGACCGCCAGAGTCTGAATCGTCGTCCAGTTCGCGTTGCAATTGTTGGCGTCCACTGCACCGGCATTGTTGGAGGCGTTCAGCAATTCCACTTTGACCGCGCCGGTGAAGCCGGTCAGCACCGCCGTCTTGGCGGTGTTGAGCGCCACAATATCGAGAGAAAATACTGTGCCGGCCAGCTTGGTGTAAATACTGCCGGTGATCGCACTGGCAGGCGCAGTCGAACTCTCGAAAGTATTGAAGCGGCCCGGGATCGACACCGTGACGGCCGGCTTCAGGGCAACTAGCTGGCCGATATTGTCGGCGGCAACAGTTGCCGTGCCCGTTCTGCTGCCGGTGGCACCGGCTGCGGCTTGGGTGGCATCGCTGATTTCGATCGCCACACCGTTCGGGCCGGCGCCGGTCTGATTGGCATAGCGGCCGTTCATGCAAGGCAAGGGGGAGCAAGGGGCTGTGATGCTGGTGCCGCCATTGGTGGTGGAGAAGAAACCAACCAGAGTCGTCCCCGTGACGGTCGTCGTGATCGACGGCGCGGTGACGGAAGTGGACGACGCATTCGCCTGCCCGCCCGAAGCATTGATTGGCGTAGAGGTATCCACCCCGCGATACACGATCATATCGCCGGCTGCACGATTGCTGGTGAAACTCCACGTGTAGGGTGTGGTTTCCGACGCGGTCACGACACGGTAATACACGATCTGCATCAGCGACGTGCCGTTATCGACGCGATCCGCCGCCACATTCCATCCTGCCGGTGGCGTCAGAGATGTAATGCCGGTGCCACCGCGCACGGCAAGCTGCACCAGCATCAGATCGCCGATCGTGGCGCCAGCAGGCGGGCTAAAACTGAGCGAGCTGACTGCGCTACTGTTGAAAGCCTGCACCGAGGTGCCGACAAAGGTAATCGCCGCATGCGCCGACAAGCCGGCCATCAAAACCATCGCCGCCAACAATCGGCACAACAAATTGAGCGGGTTGACAGGCTTCATGGCTTCTCCACCAATCCTTGCAGTTTCCGCTCGACGTAATGGGTGGTGCCGGACGTGCCGCTCGTGGCTGTCGATGTGATCTGGAACAGCGTCACATTATTCGCCACAGTTCCTTCGGTTGCGAGCACCGGAGTACACGTCACCGTAATAGCAAAACCCGACAAACCGCCGCCGAGCGCGGGTAGCGTCGTCGAACCCGCACATGCGCCGTTCTTCAAAGCTTGATACATACCCCACTCCATGCCGGCGCGCGCCGCTTGGTAAGCTTTGCTGCCATTCAAATCCTGCGCTGAACTGGCCTGCTGCACCGTCGAAAAATGCACCATGAACGCGCCGAGCGAAGCCAGCACCACCAGCAAAAAAATGGCAGAGGCCAGCGCGAAACCACGCGCAGATCGGCATCGGTCAGGGCGTATTGTTGACATGGACTTCCTGATACAAGCTGACAGGTTCATTGCTTTCTTGGATCGATATCTGCACCGAGGCCAAACCGCTGCGTGCAGTCACGCCGGAGGCATAGCTGAAATTGCAGGCACTGACCTTGGTCGCCAGAATAGGCGTGCCGGCAGGCGGCGCGGGACAGGATGCCGGCATCGCCGCGCTCGGGACGTAATTTGAATAACGGTACAGCGTACCGGTGCCGGTGCCCGCGGCATCGACGCCTACGCCGCTGCAGACATAGGAGGCAACCCGGTCGGCGTTCGGAATGACGTGAAAATGGTTGCCGGGTGACGCGAAGGGAAATTTTTTGTTTGCCGTCAGCGTAATCGTGCTGGCGGTCGCCGCTTGCACCAGCGCGGTGTTGTCGCTGGCGGAACCGTCGTTGAGGTAGGCATCCGCACCGGGAATGCCGAGGTTGTACACCACCACCCGGTCGTTCGCTGCCGGGATTGCGCTCATCCCACCGAGATAATCGAAACTGGTCGAGCCGTTGATGAAATCGAGCTTGTTGCCAGCGCAAGCGCCGGTACAATCCTGCTCGGCGCGGTAACGGCCGTTGGCGCTGGTCGGCAGGAACTCGATGCAATTGCCGCCGGCCACGCGCACGCTGTTCGGCAAGGCCAGGTGCAGATCGCGCGCGATGCGACGCACGGCGGTGTCGGCCACATCGGTCAACCCAGCCCGCCGCGCCGAATCGAAATAGCCCTCGACCGGCGCACGCATGAACACCGCCACCGCCGCCGCAATCGCGCCGGTGATGACGATCACCATCACCGCTTCGATCAAGGTGAAGCCACGGACGGCGCGCATGTCTTGGCGTGATTTTTCAGGGCGCATATCAATAATTGCTTCGATAACCTTCCAGCACCACGCTGGTATTGCCGGGGCCGGTGACTGTGACGGTAATCAATTTGGCGTCGCTGGCAGCAATGCCACTCAATGCCGCCGTGCCCGCTACCGTCACGCTGACACTGTAGGCGCTGAGCGCCGGAATCGGCGTGCCATCGACGGTCTGAATGCCGCTGGCTCCAGATGGAAAGCCGGCATAGTCGCTCACATCGTCGAACTGGGAACGGTTGGCCGGCGTCGCCGCACCGCTGAAACCGCCAGTTGGATTGGCGAAATCCTTCAGTTCGATTTCCTCCAACATCGATTCGGCGATCGCATGCGCTTGCTTGCGCACCATCGGATCGGTGCTGCTGCCGGTCACGCTATTCATCACCGCCAAAATGCCGGCGATGCCGACGCTGACAATCACAATGAACATGACCAGTTCGATCAGCGATATACCAGCCTCGGCGCGCTTAGTGTACATAGCCGGTCTCTTTCTCCACCGTCACGCCGTGCGCCGAACCATCGCCAGAAATCGACATGCTCAGCGTGGCGAAACTCGAATTCGGTGCGACATCGCCCGGCATAAAAGGCTTGCCAAGCGGGCTGTAGCGGAACAAGGCAGCCGACGCGGTATAGCTGACACCGGATGGCGGCGCTTCGCAAAACCAAGTTTTGCTGCCGCCGCAGGCCGCCAGCGTCGCCGTGCTGCCGCTGTTGGCACCGGAAGGTGCGGAAACCGGCGTCGCGCAAGCGGAATCGAGGCAGAGCGCGACACTGGCACCGTTCAAGCGAACATACACATCGCGCCTTTCCGCCACCGCGAATTTCTGGCCGTAACGCAGCATGGCGGTGGTCTGATCGACAAAGCCGCGCGTATCGAAAACGGAACGATCCAGCAGGCGCGGCAAGGCAACGGCCGCCAGCACACCGATGATGACCATCGTCATAATCAGCTCGATCAGGGTAAAGCCGGCTGTCTTCATGCCGACTCCGACATGATGAAAGGTGCCGCTGTCATTGCATG
This sequence comes from Pseudomonadota bacterium, assembly GCA_018241865.1. Taxonomy (GTDB): domain Bacteria; phylum Pseudomonadota; class Gammaproteobacteria; order Burkholderiales; family Burkholderiaceae_D; genus Paucimonas. The sequence continues at coordinate 3,806 of JAFECY010000046.1, forward strand.
CCGCCATTCTCGCCCGTCCATGTGAAAACGGACATCCGAGGATGTCCGTCGCAGATACCGCACTGACTATATTTAAGCAATGCCAGTCAAACTAAAAGTGCCCGTCGATCCCTTGGGATCAGTCACAGTGCAACTAGCAGTCGCGCCGGCAGCAATTGCCGCGGCGGTAATTGTGAACCCAGTAGGCAAGGCTGCGCCAACCAACAAAGCTGCTCCATCGGTACAATTTGCCACAGGCGATCCTTTGGCCGCGTTTGCACTACGGGAAGCGTAATTGACTTGATTAGCGCTATTCAGTGCGCCAACCACACCACTCAGGGCAGCCGCGCGCGCATCGCTGCTCAAATCCACAAATTTCGGCAAGGCCGTCGCCGCCAAAATACCCAGAATTACAATCACCATCACCAGTTCGATCAGGGTGAAGCCTTGTTGTTTGGTATTGCTCATTGCCATCTCCTCAAAAATGCATGAAACCCTTGCGCAGCCCCGTGCTACGCAGCCATGTTTAACAGCCGGTCGTGACCGGTGTGGAAATCGTCGGTGCCGCGCCGGCCGCTGCCGAAGCCGTGTAGGTCACGCGGCAATTGGGCGACGTGCCGCCGTTGATGTCGATGATGACCGGATTGCCCGCAGTGATGGTGATGCCATCGGTCGCGGCGCTCACCTGCATGGCCGTCAGGATGCCGGCAGCCGTGGCAGCCGGGTACTGGTTGACCATGGTGACTGCGGTGCCGTCCATGTTGGTGGTGCCGGCGGCTGCGGTACAGGTCGATGGCGTGGTCAGGCCGGCCAGATCGACGATACAGTTCGCATGTGCCAGTGCGGCAGCCGAGCGCATCGAGCCGTACAGCGCCTGCAGCTTGGCGGTGCGCGCCTGAGTTTGCAAGGCGATGTAACGCGGCAAGGCCGTGGCCGCCAAAATACCGATGATGGTGATGGTGATGACCAGTTCGATCAAGGTGAAGCCAGCTTGTCTCTTCATCATATTTTCTTTCGTTTTCAAAGGCTTGGTGAGTGTCTTGAAGATGATACGTCAATTAGTAATGATAATAGACATGGTTGCCGGGTTTAAACAGGGAACAGAGGGGGAATTCACAAGCTTTTACCATTCACCCAACATTTTCGTCGCCATTCGCCCACGTTAGCGCACGTCATCCGGTCAAAACCATCGAAACGGCGTGACGACGACAATCTCCAGCCCCTCGACCCGCGCCGGCCTGCCGCCGACCGCCTCCGTTTTTCTTGCCGTGACGCGATAACGGATCGTTGCGGCATCGCCCGCCTCGCTGTGGAGAAACCGGTGCAAATGCGGCTTGTAAATCAGCTCGCGCCGCGCCGGATCGACATACCAGCCATCCGCTTTCGCCCCGCCCGCGCCAAGGATGCC
>JAFECY010000047.1 GCA_018241865.1 Pseudomonadota bacterium
ATCAGGATTGTCGCTGTTTTCATCTTCGCCATCGTCCATGCCGGACAGCAGGTCGCCGACCGAGGTCGAGTCTTCAGAGTTGGCGGCACCGTAGAAGGCGTCGAGGGTTTGCAGGAATTCCTTATGCGTAGTAACGCGATAGACGAATTTCGCGCGCGGGAAGATGCTGCCCAGCAGCCGGGCACCCTTGACGCGCTCGGGGTCGGACGAGAGGATGACAATGCCTTCCTTGGTGTCGTCCAGCGGCAGCCAATGGTTTTGCTCGATGTAATCGCGTTTGATGTTTTTCAGCAGATCTACCGGCTTGATGCGATCTGCTTTAAAAGGTTCGTAGGGTTCGCCGAAAAATTTGGATAAAGCTTGTCCGATGGTGGGCAACTGCACTTGAAATTCGGAAATCAAAATTTCTTCGATATCGACATTTTTGCGGCGTGCCGAACGCGTCGCCAAATCGAATTCCTGTGCCGACATCACGGCGTCGGCCACCAGCGCATCGTACTTGGAGCGCACCATCGGCGTTGGCTTCATGCGCTGATTCAGCGCGATGACCAAGGTCGAGCAAAGTTCTTTGACGCCTTCCTCGGCTACTTCGGTAAAGGGGCCGCCGGAGCGGTTGTTGATGAGTTGCAGCACACCCAGCAATTCACCGTTATTGGGATCGAGCAGCGGCGCTAGCAGCATTTGTTTGGTGCGATAACCGGTGCGACGATCGACTTCCTTCAGAAAGTGCAGTGGCGGGTTATGGGAATTGAGCTCCGTGTCGTCATAGACATCGTTGATTCGGACTATCCGTTTGTGCATGGCAGCATAACCCGCCATGCTTTGCCCCGAGATCGGCAGTTCGATGTTGGAAAACGTAGTCAGACCGGACTTCACCTTGGAAACGATGAGTCGCTTGTCGTCGCTGACGGCGTAAATAGTGATGCGGTCGCAGTTGAAGAGTTCGCAGATGTCGCGAGGCAACTCCAGCATGATCTGGTCGATATTGCCGGTGGAGTGCACCTTGTTGGTGACAACATGGAGTTTCTGCAGGAAATTCAGGCGTTCATCCGCGACATTCGCGCCGTCGGTCCTGGCGTTCAGTACAGTGCTCATGGGTGGCTTGTTCCTCAGTTTGTCGTGAATGAACGGACAGGCGCAGCCTGTTTCGGGGATAGTGAATCCCGATGGCATCGATAATTCCAAAAATGTATCACGACGGGGATGCTTGCGAGAGAGAAATTTTTGAGAAACCAAGCAAAATCGGGAGGCGGGCGTTGCGTGTGCGCCGTTAGCGACAGGAATCCGACACGTGCGAGCTATGAAAAAGAGCCGGAATAGAAAAATTCAGACTACAATCTTTCCAGAAAATAATAATCACGGAGAACGCTTGGGAAATTCCATATCATGCAGGGGCGAGCAGGCCGCATGCCCGCAATGGAGCGTGCCATGAAGCTGCATATCTTGGGTTGCGCTGGCGGTATCGGCGGTCGCGAGCGCCTGACCACCTGTTTGCGGGTAGATGAGGATGTTCTGCTCGATGTCGGCACTGGCATTGCTGACCTAGATATCGATGCGCTGGTGCGGATCGACCATGTTTTTCTCACGCATAGTCATCTCGATCACGTCGCCGGCCTCGCATTTTTAGTCGATGCTGTGCAGGGAAAACGGCAGGGTGCGATTACGGTACATGCCACACCCAAGGTGATCGACATCTTGAAAAAACATGTGTTCAACTGGGCAATCTGGCCGGATTTCGCCGCCATTCCCGATCATGAAAATCCCGTGTTGCGTTGGCAGCCGATTGCGCATGGGGCAGCCGTCGCGTTGGGCGAGCGCCTGATTACGGCTTGGCCGGTCAATCATACTGTTGGCTCATCCGCCTACTGGGTACGCGGGTCGCGCGACGGTTTTTTATTCACGGGCGACATGTGTACGACACCGGCGTTGTGGCCGCACTTGGCGAACGAGAAGTTGCTGAGCAAGGTGATCGTCGATTGTTCCTTCACCAATGTCGATCGCGAACTGGCGGACAAATCCATGCACTTTTGCCCGCAAACCCTGATTGAAGAAATCAAAGTGTTGCCAGTCGGGGTCGATATCTTGATCTACCACCTGAAGCCTGGCCAAGAAGAAAGCATCATGCAGGAATTGCAATCGGATGGCGCGCGCCGTTACGTCGCAGTGCGACGCGGCGAAACGTTCGAGTTCTGATGGATGTACGCAAGGGGTGATTGATGACTGACCTGAACCACACTGAAGTCGCGCAAAGGCTGGATCAGCTTACCGAATTGAGCGTCGCCCTCAGTAATAACCGCGACATTCCACGTTTGCTAGAACAAATTTTGCGTACGGCGCGCAGCATGACGCACGCCGATGGCGGTACGCTTTATCGCGCCAATGAAGATGGCAAAAGCCTCAGCTTTAGCATTTCCATGAATGACACGCTCGGCATGTATCAAGGTGGCTTGAGTGGGAACAAAATCGAGATTCCTGACATACCGCTGCAGAATGAACAGGGCGGGAAAAATTTGAGTGCGGTAGCGGCTTATGCTGCCAATACCCGCCTGTCGGTCAACATTCAGGATGTCTATCATTCCGATCTGTTCAACTTCTCCGGCATGCGCAATTTTGACGAGAAGTACGGCTATCAATCGCAATCTTTTTTGACGGTGCCGATGCAGGATCACGAAGGCGATCTGATCGGCGTGCTGCAGCTCATCAACGCCAAGGACCCGCAGAGTGGCGCGACCCGTCCGTTCAGCGACACTGACCAGCGTTTCATCGAGGCGCTGGCTTCGCAGGCGGCGATCGCTATCACCAATCAAAAACTGATCGCGCGACTGGAAACTTTGTTTGAATCCTTCGTTAAATTGATTAACCTTGGCATCGACGAAAAATCACCGCACACCGGTAAACACTGCGAACATGTACCTGCGTTGACCATGATGCTGGCCGAAGCGACTAACGACACGGACAGCGGGCCGCTTGCCGATTTCGCCATGACCGAACGCGACCGCCGCGAATTGTGGTTGGCAGGTCTGCTGCACGATTGCGGCAAGATCACTACGCCTGTGCATGTGGTCGAAAAATCCACCAAACTGGAGACCTTGTTCGACCGCGTGCACATGGTCGATACTCGTTTCGAGGTTTTGAAGCGCGACGCCGAAATCCGTGCCTTGAAGGAAATTGTCGCGGTGCCATCGTTGAAAACAGAGATCGAGACGCGTCTGCAAAAAGAGCTAACGCAGTTTGATGATGATCGGGAATTCCTGCGGCGCGCCAATATCGGCGGCGAATTTATGAAACCGGAAGATCAAGCGCGGGTCGATCACATCGCTGCTTATCGTTGGAATGGTATTGATGGCGTTGAATGCGCCTTCCTTAGCGAGGAAGAAGCGAGTAATTTAAAAATCCGCGCCGGCACGCTCAATGACGCCGAACGTCAGATCATCAACAACCACATCGTCGTCACCATCCGCATGCTGGAGTCTTTGCCTTGGCCGCCGCATCTGAAAAACGTCACCGAATATGCCGGTGGCCATCACGAACGCATGGACGGCAAGGGATATCCGAAAGGGTTGACCCGCGAGCAGATGTCGGTGCAGGCGCGGATGATGGCGATCGCCGATATTTTCGAGGCGCTGACGGCCAAGGATCGCCCCTACAAAAAGGGCAAGACTCTGTCAGAGTCTTTGCAGATACTTGGCGGCTTCCGCCAGCGCGATCATATCGATCCCGATTTGTTCGACGTTTTCGTGCGCAAGAAAGTTTATCTTGAATACGCTAAAAAATTCATGGATCCGGCGCAGATCGACGAAGTGGATCACAGCGCTATTCCCGGTTATGCCCCTTAAGGACTATGCATGAAAATTCCGGGATTGCGGCAACTGCCATCGCGTTATGCCATGCGCTGGACGGTTGGCGTATTAATGCTGATAGCAGCGCTAGCGCAAGTGATCGGATTGTGGAAAGTTGACCTGATCGACCGACTCGACCAAATCATCTACGACAAACGCCTGATCTTGACGCCGGCCAAGTTGGACAAGCGCATCGTCATCGTCACCGTGGATGAAAAAAGTTTGGCCGAAGTCGGACGTTGGCCTTGGGGGCGCAACGTCACTGCAAAACTGGTCAATCGGCTATTTGAGCATTACCAGATCAAGACCTTGAGCTTCGACGTGATGTTTTCCGAGCCGGACACCAGCTCCGGCTATGCCACTCTAGCCACGTTAGTTAAGCGCGAGTTCAAAGATTTTCCTGGTGCGGATCAGAAACTGTTGGCGCTCAAGCCGACGCTGGATTATGACAGTCAGTTGGCAAAAGCTTTTGAAAAGCGGCCAGTGGTGTTGGGCTATTTTCTGTCTGATAAATTACAAAAAGGCCAAGCTCCTGCCCCTGCTTTTACCGAAGCAAGCCTCAATGGCTCCCCCGTTGCCGCCTATGTCGCCCAAGCTTACGAAGCGAATCTCGCCCAGTTGCAAACTGCGGCGCCTTCCGGTGGGTTTTTCAATAC
>JAFECY010000048.1 GCA_018241865.1 Pseudomonadota bacterium
AAACACGACATGTTTTCAGTTTACCGACAACGACACAATTCACTCTTGGTACATTTATCGCGCCAACTTTGTTGGAAATTACTGCACTGACGGAATTAACGCATGAAGTATTCGGCCCAGTCTTGCATGTACTGCGTTATCGCCGTGATCGCTTACCGCAACTGCTGGATGATATTAACGCCTTAGGTTACGGCTTAACATTGGGCATTCACAGTCGCATTGACGAGACTATCCACACGATTACTACACGAGTACATGTCGGTAATATTTATGTGAACCGGAATATCATTGGTGCCGTTGTTGGTGTCCAAGCTTTTGGCGGAGAAGGTAAATCCGGCACTGGCCCGAAAGCTGGCGGCCCTCTTTATCTAAAACGCCTGCAACGGCATCCTACTATTCACCTTACCGAAGCAACTCCCGCGCGCGTTTTACCAGCGCTGACTGATTTTTTACAGTGGGCTAAAAAGCAAACATACCCGCACTTGTTACGCTTGATTGAGCTATATCAACAAGAAACATTATTCGGTCGCGTCTTGCCTTGTCTTGGTCCGACTGGTGAAAGCAATACCTTGTGCTTTACCGGGCGCGGCATGATTGCCTGTATTGCAGAACAAGAAGATGTCTTGCTAAACCAATTGGCAGCCGTCTTGGCAACGGGTAACCATGCTCTGATCGATACACACTGGACTGCGCTGATAAATACTTTACCAACCAGCGTACAAGATTGCATTCAACAACACGAAAATATCGCCACGGCGGAACAGCCTGTAACACTGGCGCTAGTTCAGAGCAATGTTTTTCATGTCTTGCGCCCATTATTTGCCGCACGTGATGGTGCGCTGATCCCTGTCATTGCTACGAATAGCGAGGAAGTGATTGCATCATGGCGATTGCTTGCCGAGCGGGCGCTTTGTATCAATACAACGGCTACTGGTGGTAATGCGTCTTTAATGACATTGGAAGATAAAAATGAGAGTTGATCTGGCGAGTTTTCTGTCGTGTCTTTTTTATTTTGCTTTTATATATATGGATAGTAGTAATTGTTAACAGTGTGTTGAATCTGTGTATAAGTAACAAAAAAGTATAAAAATCAGACAGTTGGCATTTGAATAAAGCATGAATAAGTCTTGTATCTGAGTCGGACAGATTTTGGACAAAAATTTGAGTCATGCATTAATTCGGTATTTTCCACAATCGTTACTGCGGATATCCATAGACTTATCCACAGACGATGAAATTCAAAGGTATTCCTATGATGAATCACGCGGTTTCAACGATCCCACATTACATAAATGGTGGTGTACAAAATTCTGCGAGTGGCCATTATCAGGATGTATTTAATCCTGCGACTGGCAAAGTCACGGCGCATGTTGCTTTAGCCAATGTAGAAGAAGTCATGCTTGCTGTTGCAAGCGCAAAGGCGGCGGCGCCGGCTTGGGCGGAAACAGCGCCCCTGAAGCGAGCACGCATCTTGTTTAAATTCAAGGAGCTGATGGAAAAGCATCACGATGCATTAGCTGCCGCTATTACCCGAGAACATGGCAAGGTGTTTTCCGATGCAAAAGGGGAAGTGGTGCGTGGACTCGAAATCGTTGAATTTGCTTGTGGCGTACCGCAACTTTTGAAAACCCAGTTTTCCGACAATATCGGCGGCGGTATCGACAACTGGCAATTGCGTCAACCGCTTGGCGTCACGGTAGGGATTACGCCTTTCAATTTTCCAGTGATGGTGCCTTTATGGATGGCACCGATGGCCATTGCAACGGGTAATACTTTCATCCTCAAACCTTCCGAGCGTGATCCGAGTCCATCGTTGATGTTGGCAGATTTGTTGACGCAGGCTGGCTTGCCGCCTGGGGTATTCAATGTGGTTCAGGGTGACAAATTGGCGGTCGATACTTTACTGCAGCATCCCGATGTGAAAGCGGTGTCTTTCGTCGGTTCGACCCCCATAGCTGAATATATTTATGGCGTAGGGACAAACCGTAAAGGATCGTATCCCTTGCGAGTACAAGCATTAGGGGGTGCGAAAAATCATTTAGTCGTAATGCCGGATGCGAATTTGGAGCAAGCTGTCGATGCCTTGATCGGTGCCGCTTATGGTTCGGCAGGTGAGCGCTGCATGGCGATTTCCGTCGCTGTTGCTGTTGGCAATGTCGCCGATAAATTGATCGATGCACTGATGCCGCGTGTGAAGGCATTGAAGGTCAAAAACGGCATGGATGCCGATGCGGAAATGGGCCCGGTTGTGACGGTGAGCCATAAAACCAAAATTGAAGGCTATATCGAGGAAGGCGTTGCAGCCGGTGCCAAGTTGCTGGTGGATGGTCGCGGTTTGAAAGTTCCAGGCCATGAGCAAGGATTTTTCCTTGGCGGTAGCTTGTTCGATCAGGTAAAACCTGAGATGACCATTTATCGCGAAGAAATTTTTGGCCCCGTTTTATGCATCGTGCGCGTACCCGATTTGGCTGCGGCGATTGAACTGATTAACGCCCATGAATTTGGCAATGGCGTGTCGTTGTTTACATCGGATGGCCATACCGCGCGCGAATTCACGCGACGCATCGAAGTCGGCATGGTGGGTGTCAATGTGCCGATTCCGGTGCCGATGGCTTGGCATTCATTTGGCGGTTGGAAGCGGTCATTGTTTGGCGATACGCATGCCTATGGCGAAGAGGGCGTGCGATTTTATACGCGCTACAAATCCATTATGCAACGCTGGCCAGAGACGATTGGCAAAGGTGCGGAATTTAGCATGCCAGTCGCTAAATAATTCAACGGAATGGTCATGGAATTTGTCGGAAAATACGACTACATCATCATCGGTGCAGGAACGGCCGGTTGCGTGCTAGCGAACCGTTTAACCCAAAATCCACAGACGCGCGTGCTGCTGCTGGAAGCAGGCGCGAAGGATGATTATCTGTGGATTCATATTCCGGTCGGCTATTTATATTGCATTGATAATGCGCGCACGGACTGGCTGTACCGCACGGAAGCGGATCCCGGATTGAATGGGCGTAGTTTGATTTACCCGCGCGGCAAGGTGTTGGGTGGATCGTCCTCGATCAACGGCATGATTTACATGCGCGGTCAGGCGCGTGATTACGACGAGTGGGCGCGTCTGACGGGCGACGATAGCTGGTGTTGGAATAATGTGTTGCCGCTCTTCGTCAAGAGCGAAGACCATTACGCTGGTGCGAATGCATTCCACGGCGCTGGGGGCGAATGGCGGGTGGAAAAGCAGCGCTTGTCCTGGGAAATTTTGGATGCCTTTCGCGCAGCGGCGGCAGAAGTCGGTATTCCCAAGAGCGATGATTTCAATCGTGGTGATAACGAAGGTTGCGGGTATTTTGACGTGAATCAAAAACGCGGCTTGCGCTGGAGTACGGCACGTGCCTTTCTGCGCCCGGTTAGCAAGCGCGGCAATTTGAAAATCATGACCGGCTGTCATGTGCAGCGCCTGAAATTTATCGAAGATGACAACGGCAAACGTTGCGCCGGTGTTGAATTCATTAGCGGCAACACGATCTGGCATGCCGAAGCTACGCGTGAAACGATTCTGACGGCAGGGGCAATTGGTTCGCCGCACATTTTGCAACGGTCAGGTGTGGGGCCGGCGGCTTTGTTGCAGCAACATGGTATCGCTGTGGTGCAAGATGTGCCGGGCGTCGGCGAAAACCTGCAAGATCATTTGCAGTTGCGCATGATATTCAAGGTGCATGGTGCGAAGACCTTGAACACGATGGCGAACAATTGGTTCGGCAAGATGAAAATCGGGCTTGAATACGCTTTGTTCCAGAGCGGGCCGATGTCGATGGCTCCCAGCCAGCTCGGCGCCTTCGCCAAGTCCGACCAAGCACAGGCAAGCGCCAATTTGGAATACCACGTGCAGCCATTGTCGTTGGAGCGTTTCGGTGCGCCCTTGCATGCTTTTCCGGCATTCACGGCCTCGGTCTGCAATTTGCGTCCGAGCTCGCGTGGTTATGTTCGGTTGACTTCGGCCGATCCGTTTGTCGCGCCGAAAATCCTTGCCAACTATTTAAGCACGGAGGAAGACCGGCGCGTAGCGGCAGCGTCCTTGCGCCTAACGCGCACGATCGTTGCCGCGCCGGCTTTGCGGCGTTTTTCACCGCAGGAAATCAAACCGGGCTTGGATTGTCGCAGCGAAGAAGAATTGGCAAAGGCGGCCGGCGATATCGGCACCACCATTTTTCATCCGGTCGGTACGTGCAAGATGGGCCGCGCAGATGATCCGATGGCGGTGCTCGACGCGCAAATGCGGGTTAAGAAAATCGCTGGTTTGCGCGTGGTCGATGCGTCGGTCATGCCGACGATCACGTCTGGCAATACCAACTCGCCGACGGTGATGCTGGCCGAGAAAGCGGCTGCGTTGATTCGCCTTACGTGACCCTACGTTCTCGTCGGATCGCGCGCTGACGCCGTATTTTTGTGCAATGCAGAAGGTAGTAGTACGGTATTGTCGCGAAAAACCAGCCCTTGTACTATTCGCCAAATTATGTAAGATGCCCCAACATAAGTAAAAAGGAGATACGATGACTCCCGTCATCTTAGAGACCAAGCATTTAACCAAGGAGTTCAAGGGATTCACGGCCGTCAGCGATGTGAATCTGCAAGTGCAAAGGGGTCATATCCATGCACTAATTGGACCCAACGGCGCCGGTAAGACCACATGCTTTAACTTGCTGACGAAATTTCTGATCCCGACGTCCGGCCAAATTCTATTCAATGGCAAGGACATCACCGCCGATAAGCCGGCGCAGATCGCTCGTCAAGGCATCATCCGTTCCTTTCAGATTTCCGCTGTGTTTCCGCATCTCACCGTGTTGGAAAACGTTCGTATCGGCTTGCAGCGCAAGCTTGGTACATCCTTCCACTTTTGGAGGAGCGGTGCGTCGCTGAACAAATTGAATGATCGCGCCATGGAATTGCTGGCAGAAGTGGACTTGACCAGTTTTGCCGATACCGTGACGGTCGATTTGCCCTATGGCCGTAAGCGTGCGCTGGAAATCGCTACCACGCTCGGCATGGAGCCAGAAATGATGCTGCTCGATGAGCCGACCCAAGGCATGGGGCACGAAGACGTGCATCGTGTCACGGCGCTTATCAAAAAAGTGTCCGCCGGCCGCACCATCTTGATGGTGGAACATAACATGAGCGTGGTGTCCGGTATTTGCGACAAGATTTCGGTGTTGCAGCGCGGCGCAATGCTGGCCGAAGGAACCTACGCGGAAGTCTCGAAAAATCCGCAGGTGATGGAAGCTTATATGGGTACCGCTGCCGCCGAACTCCAAGGAGCGCATTGACATGGCTGAAAAAGCGCTAGAAATCAGCAAATTACACGCTTGGTATGGTGAATCGCATATTCTGCATGACGTGAATTTGTCGGTGAATTATGGCGAGGTGGTCACCATCCTCGGCCGTAACGGTGCGGGACGTACCACCACCATGCGTTCCATCATGGGTTTGGTCGGTGCCCGTAAGGGTTCGATCAAAATCGGCGGTGTCGAGTCAGTACATTTGCCGACGCACAAAATTGCACACCTCGGTGTCGGCTATTGCCCGGAAGAGCGCGGCATCTTCTCCTCGTTATCGGCAGAAGAAAACCTGATGTTGCCACCGCAAGTTTCCAAAACCGACAAAGGGATGTCGGTCGCTGAAATTTATGAAATGTTCCCTAATCTGAAGGAGCGCAAGAATAGTCAGGGCACACGTTTGTCCGGCGGTGAGCAGCAAATGCTCGCAGTTGGTCGTATTTTGCGCACCGGCGCCAAGATATTGTTGCTCGACGAAATTTCCGAAGGTCTCGCTCCGGTGATTGTCCAAGCACTGGCGCGCATGATTACCACCCTGAAGGCCAAGGGTTACACCATTGTGATGGTCGAACAGAATTTCCGCTTCGCTGCGCCGCTGGCGGATCGGTTTTACGTGATGGAGCACGGTCAGATTGTCGAGACCTTCGCCTCATCCGAGCTGGATGCCAAGATGCCCGTTTTGAACGAGCTTCTGGGTGTATAAGTACTTACATAACTCTACAACAAGCATCAAAGGAGAATGGAATGAAGTTGAAATTGAATGCAATTGCTATGGCCGTCTCGACCGTGGCGATGTTTGGTTTTGCCACCACCGCCCAAGCCCAAATTAGCGGCGACGTTGTCAAGATTGGTCTGATTACCGACATGTCCGGCGTGTACGCCGACGTTGACGGCCCCAACGGCGCCGAAGCCGTGAAGATGGCGATCGCCGACTTTGGCGGCAACGTCAACGGCAAGAAAATCGAATTCGTCGTCGCCGACCACCTCAACAAAGCCGACATCGCCGCTGGCAAAGCCCGCGAATGGATCGACCGCGAAGGTGTGGACATGATCCTCGGCGGCACCAACTCCGCCACCAACCTCGCCATCGCCAAGATCGCCGCCGAAAAGAAAAAACCCTTCATCTCCATCGGCGCCGGCTCCTCGCGCCTGACCAATGAAGACTGCACCCCCTACACCGTCCACTACGCCTACGACACCGTCGCCCTGGCGCGCGGCACCGGCGGCGCCATCGTCAAGCAAGGCGGCAAAGACTGGTTCTTCCTCACCGCCGACTACGCCTTCGGCGCCTCGCTCGAAAAAGACACCGCCGACGTCATCAAAGCCAGCGGCGGCAAAGTACTCGGCGAAGTCAAACACCCCCTGAACGCCTCCGACTTCTCCTCCTTCATGCTGCAAGCGCAAAACTCCAAAGCCCAGATTCTCGGCCTAGCCAATGCCGGCGGCGACTTCGTCAACTCCGTCAAAGCTGCCAACGAATTCGGCGTCACCAAAACCATGAAGCTAGCTGGCCTCCTGGTATTCCTGACCGACATCCACTCGCTCGGCCTCAAGCTGACCCAAGGCATGTACCTCACCGACGGCTGGTACTGGGACATGAACCCGGAATCGCGCGCCTGGTCCAAGAAATTCTTCGACAAGACCAAGCGTGAGCCGACCATGCTGCACGCCGCCGACTACTCCGCCACCATGACCTACCTGAACGCCGTCAAAGCTACCGGCACGGACGAAGGCGACAAAGTCATGGCCAAGATGAAATCGACGACGATCAACGACATGTTCACCAAGAAAGGCGTGATTCGCCCGGACGGCCGCATGGTGCACGACATGTACCTGCTGCAAGTGAAAGCGCCGTCGGAATCGAAAGCCCCGTGGGATTACTACAAAGTGGTGCAAACCATCCCCGGCGAACAGGCTTACATGACCAAAGCCGAGTCTAAGTGCTCGCTGTGGAAGTAA
>JAFECY010000049.1 GCA_018241865.1 Pseudomonadota bacterium
CCAGCAAAGAAAACATTGCGCGTATCACCGCCGCGGTGAGAATGTATCCGCAAGCCACCAGCTTGGTGAAGGAAGAAGAAGTCTCGATGAAGAAAATGATCTACATGAAAGTACAGGTCATCGAGATGAAAAAATCCTTGCTGGAAAACATCGGCCTGCAATGGCCAGGTTCCGCCCCTGGCCCGATGCTCGGCTTCTCCGGCAATCTCGGCAGCAACCGCCCGCAGACCCAAGGCGCACTGAAGGGCATCTTGCCGATGCCTGACAGCGGCTTGCTGACTTATCTGGGCATTTCCACACTCATCAACACCACCATCAACTTGGCCAAGAACAACGGCGATGTTTATATGCTGGCCGAGCCCGAACTGTCGGCGCGCAGCGGTGGCGAAGCCAAATTTTTGGCTGGTGGTCAGATTCCACTGCCGGCGACTTCCGCTCTTGGCGGTGGCTCGGTGGAGTTCAAGGATTACGGTATCCGCCTAGTCATCAAACCCAGCGCCGACGACCAAGGTAATGTGATGGCCTCCATCAAAACCGAAGTCAGCAGCATCGACCCTTCGGTGCAAGTGCAAGGCATCCCCGGCTTCCTGACCCGTCAATCCGAAACCGAAATCAACGTCAAGAACGGCCAGACCATCGTCATGTCGGGTTTGGTCAATTCGGAAATGACCAACGATTCGACCCGGATTCCTGGCCTGAGCAATATCCCCGTGTTGGGTCGCTTGTTCCGCTCTGATAATTTCAAATCGGGCCGCACCGATCTCGTCATCTTGGTGACGCCGACCATCACCGATCCGGCCTCCACCATCAACCGTGAGCGCATCGAAAAAGGTATCGATATGCGTCAGCGCTTCGAGCGCAAACTGAGCAACCAAGACATCGTTGATTAAAGATTGAGGATTCAAGCATGTTATTGATCGCCGTCACCACGCCCAAGGGCCAACGCACCGAAGAAGAGTGCACCATCGACAGCTGCACCATCGGCAAGGGCGATGATAATCGCATCATCCTGCAGGGATGGTCGGTCGGCCGTTCACACGCCACCCTCCACCGCCGTCAGGATGGTGTGCACGTGCAAGACCATGGCAGTTCGGCTGGCACTCGGATCAACAACCAGAAATTCAGCGGCAGCTATGGACCGTTGAAATCGGGTGACAAAATCAACATCTGCGATTACGTCTTAGAAGTGCTTGATTTGGGAGTGGATGAAGGCGCAGCAACACCGGCAGCAGCTCCTTCAGTAGCTAAACCAACTGCGGCCACCACCGCTACAGCAATGGAACATGCGCTCGACGAAGCGCCCTCCGCCGAAGCGACCGAGACGATCAAAGTTCTCAAACACTTGCATCAGCAACTCATCAAGCAAATGGATTTACGCCGGGTCGATGTCAATCGGCAAAGCGAAGATGAGTTGCGCGAAAACACCAAGGTTATGTTGGAAGAAATTGTCGCCGGCGACAAAAGTATTCCTGCGCACATGGACAAGGCGATACTGGTCAAGCGCGTGTTGGACGAAGTGGTCGGCCTCGGCCCGCTGGAAGACCTGATCGCCGACGAATCGGTGTCGGAAATCATGGTCAACTGCGCCGACGAAATTTTTATCGAACGCGGCGGCCAGTTACGCAAATCGGACATCACCTTCACCAGCAATCAAGCCGTACTATCGGCGATCGAACGCATCGTCACGCCAATCGGCCGTCGTATCGATGAAAGCTCGCCGATGGTCGATGCGCGCCTGAAAGACGGCTCGCGCGTCAACGCCGTGATTCCGCCGCTGGCTTTGAAGGGCGCGAACATCACCATTCGTAAGTTCTCGAAGAAAAAACTGGTCGGCGAAGACTTGATTAAATTCGGTTCGATGACGCCGATCATGCTCAATTTTCTCCAGACCGTAGTGGAGCAAAAAGCCAACATCATCATCTCTGGCGGTACCGGCTCCGGCAAAACCACGCTGCTCAACGTGATGTCGAGTTACATCCCGCGCGACGAACGCATCGTCACCGTCGAAGATGCGGCCGAACTGCAACTCAGTCAACCTAACTTAGTCGGCCTCGAATCGCGTCCGGCCAACGCCGAAGGCAAAGGTTTGGTGGCGATTCGCGACTTAGTCAAAAACTGTCTGCGTATGCGCCCTGACCGTATCGTGGTCGGCGAATGCCGTGGCGGCGAAGCACTCGATATGCTGACCGCGATGAACACCGGCCACGACGGCTCGCTCACCACCGCCCACGCCAACACGCCGCGCGACTGCTTGGCACGTATCGAGGTGATGGTCATGATGGCCGGCATGGATTTACCGGTACGCGCCATCCGCGAACAAATCGCTTCGGCGGTCAAATTCATCGTCCAGCAAAACCGCTTTTCCTGTGGCTCGCGCAAGATCACCCACATCACCGAAATCACCGGCATGGAAGGCGATGTCATTCAGTTGCAAGATATCTTCCTCTACCATCGCGAAGGCTTCGGCCCTGACGGCAAGGTGCGCGGCAGACACGCCGCCACTGGCCAGATTCCCGAATTTTACGAAGAGCTATCCGGGCGCGGCATGGAAATCGACTTCGGCATGTTCGCAGAGGGCAAACGACAGTGAACAGCCTGGCGCTCGTATTGATCGTCGGCCTGCTGGCCGCGCTCGCCATCATCTGGTTGCTGATGCAGGCCGGACAATCGGTATTGGTCAAACAGAAATCGGAGCTGGAACGATCGGCCAAAACCACACTGGCCGACATGTTCATCTTCCTCGATGCCACCCAGATGTTTTACTACAACGTCGCGGCACTAATCGTGCTGCCGACGCTGGTCTGGCTGTTTACCAACAACCCTGTTTTTGTCACCTTCACGGCGGTGGCGACACTGATCCTACCCAAGTATTACATCAAGACCATGGCCGCGCGGCGCCTCAAACGATTCGAGGAGCAATTGCCCGATGCGTTGCTGATGGTATCCGGCGCGATGCGTGCCGGCGCCAGTTTGACGGTGGCAATGGAATCGATGATTAAGGAACAGAAACCGCCGCTGTCGCAGGAATTTGATTTGATGCTGCGCGAACAGCGTCTCGGCGTCGATTTCGATACGGCGCTGGTCAATATGGAAAAGCGTAATCCGATCCAGGATTTTTCGTTGGTCGTATCCGGTCTGCGTATCTCGCGTGAGGTCGGCGGCAACTTGGCCGAAATTCTCGAATCGCTCGCCTCCACCCTGCGTGAAAAAGCCACGATGGAAGGCAAGATCGAGAGACTCACCGCGCAAGGCAAGATGCAAGGTCTCATCATGTCGTGCCTGCCGCTGCTGATTATGGCGGCGCTCAACTGGATCGAGCCCAAAGCCATGGGCACGATGTTCACTACCTTGTTCGGTTGGGTGACCCTAGCGGTAATTCTAGTCATGATCGTCATTGGTTACCTGTTCATCCGCAAGATCACCACTATCGACGTATGACCTTCGCACAAGCACAAGACAGGTTCTCGCCATGATTCCAACCTCCCTCATCGCCCTCATCATCGGCATTTCTACCGGCTTCTCCATCCTATTGATCGGCCACAGCCTATCCAAGCTCAAATCGGAAGTGCCGAAAGAAGAGCGCGAATACATGGATCCGCTGCCACCCATCCTGCGCATGTCTTGGCCGATCATTACCTTTTTCGAATACCATTTCGCTTCACGCTTTCCATCGGCATGGCTAGAAAAAGCGCATAAACGTTTACAAGAAACCGGCGTTGGCTACATTCTGACTGCCGAGCAGTATTACGCCGTACGAATTTTTTCGACCATCGTCGCCATCTTGCTGGCAATGTTTTGCATGAAAGCGTTAGACAGTTTTTCGCTGCAAATTCTGTTTGCCGCCGCCTTGATTGGCAACGTCTATCCGCAACTTTGGCTGCGCGACGTGCGTAACCGTCGTGAAAAAGAAATCCTGAAAGCACTGCCGGTTTATCTCGACTTCATCACCCTCGCGGTGGAAGCCGGCCTGAATCTCACCGGCGCTATCAAGCAGGCTATGGACAAGGGGCCAGCCGGCGCGCTGCGTAATGAATTCCAGATGATTACGCGCGACCTGCGCGCCGGCGTGCCGCGTGCCGACGCTCTGCGCCGCATGGAAACGCGACTGAACATGAAGGCCATCACCAGCTTCGTCGGCACCGTGATCCAAGCCGAAAAAATGGGCGCTTCCGTCGGCGCGGCGCTGCGGATTCAATCGCAACAGCGCCGCATCGAGCGCTTCCAGCGCGCCGAAAAGCTGGCGATGGAAGCACCGGTCAAGCTGATTTTGCCGCTGATCGCCTTCATTTTCCCCGTGACCTTCATCGTGCTGGCCTACCCCATCATCGTCAAGTTCATGCAGGAAGGCATGCTGTGAAATTGGGGGCTATCTTTCTCGATAACCGCTGCGTCGTGCCGCGCGTCTGGAACGCCGGCAACGCGTGGGAACGCGGACGCGGTTTGCTAGGCCGACCGCCGCTGACCGAGGGGGAAGGCCTGCTCATCAGCCCCTGCCGCATGGTGCATACGGTCGGCATGGGTTACAACCTCGACCTCGCCTTCCTCGATCGCGGTGGCAAAGTGCGTAAGCTCGTGAGCGGCCTGCGTCCGACCCGCATCGCCGGCAGCCTGCCCGCCTACGCCACGTTAGAACTGGCACCGGGAACACTGGCGCAAACCGGTTTAAAAAAAGGCGATCAACTCACTTGGCGTGAGACGAGCTTATGAAGCGCTTATCTTTTTTTCTGTTGCCACTTTTGCTCAACGCCTGCGCCATGCTGCCGAGCGAGCAAAACAATATTTACGATCTGCGTCGCGAAGCGCAGATCGCCTATACCGGCGAGCAGGATGAGCGCGCAGAAAAACTGTTGCTCGGCCTATCGCGCGCTGCACCCAACGACGCCGAAACTTGGTTCTACCTAGGCAATCTGTACGCCCGCACCAATCGCCCGGAGCAAGCGACCCAGGCCTATCAAAAAGCTCTGATGCTCAAAGGCAGCGACGCCAAAGCTTGGCACAACATCGGCGTTGTGCGGGTACGCGAAGCTTGGGCCGCCTTTATTCAGGCTTACAGTCTCGCTCCCGTCAATGACCCCATGCACGCCAAGCTCGAAGCCTTGATTTCTGCTATGGAAAAAATTCCGCTGGAAGGCTTGACGCGCAACGCGCCCGCAGCGTCAGCGCAACCATCGGCAATGCCGGCATCTCCAGCCGCCGCCGCAAAATGAACAATCGGCCACGCATCCATCCACGCGCACGCCAAGGCGGACAAGCCATGGCCGAGTACATCTACGTCTTTCCGATTCTCATCATGCTCATCATGGGCGCGATTCAGTTCGGCTTCATTTACCAAACCAAGGCAACCTTGAACTACGCCACGTTCAACGCCACCCGTCAGGGCGCGATGAATAACGGCTCGATGGCAGCCATCGTCGATGGCTTGACCTCGGGCATGATGCCGCTGTTTACCCACAGCAGCAGTACCGGCGGCACGCGCGACATGAAGTTGCTGAAAAACGCGTGGAAAGCCGCCAACGATCAAATGAGCGATCCCAAGCTCACCATGATTACCATCGTCAACCCAACCAGTGCCGCCCTCAGCGCCTATCAGAGCAAATCCGAGTCCGGCAGCGAGATTCCGAATGACAATCTGATGTATCGCTCAACCGATATCTCAGGTGGCGGCATGAATATCCAAGACGCCAACTTGCTGAAGGTGCGCGTGACCTATTGTTATCGCATGGCGGTGCCCATCATCAACAAACTCATTTTCAACCTAGCGATCGACCCGCCACCAACGCCGGTCATCGGCAAAACCGCTGCCGACATGCTGGCATCGGAAGGCGGCGGCTCCACTAGTAAACGCTGCACCGGCATCGATGGCGAATACCGCATTCCTGTCACATCCGAAGCCATCGTGCGGATGCAAACACCATTCAAAAACCCCGGTAAATGGGTAGGCCCATGATGACGACGACCGACCAGAACCTCACGCCAGTGATGCAGGAACGCGTCGGCATGTTTTCGCTGCGCGGCCGAATGGGTCGCGCGCGGTATATCGCCTATACACTCGGCACCATCTTTTTATTGTTTCTCGTCATGCTGTTAGCCGGCACGGCGCTCATGCTCGCAGGCCCTTTCGGACGGATGCTCTACATCGTCTTCGCCATCCTATTGTGCTATGGTCTGCTGCCACTCTGCTTCGCCATCTTGACGATCCGCCGGGCGCATGACTTCAACTTCCGCGGTTGGATCGCCCTGCTACTGTTCGTTCCCATCGTCAATCCACTGCTGTTCTGGCTGATCCCCGGCACCAAACAAGACAACACCTACGGTCCCGCGCCGCAGGAAGACCCGCTTTACATCAAACTCGCCGCTGTCATCCTGCCCTTCCTCCTGATCGGATTCTATCTCGCCACCGGCGAGATGCGCATCTATCGCCAGGAAGCGGATACGCCCACGCAGCCCGCTACTTCACTCAAACCCTACACGCCATGATATCGACCGAGAGATCCGCCATTGCCGCTGAATTCACGCGCCGCTTCTCGCACCTCGCGGAAAAGCTCGGCCCGGACCATCTGAACTTATTGCTGGATGGTGCTTCGGTGCAGGAAGTGCCCGCCGGTCGCGCCGTTATCCGCGACCGCATGCCGGTCGATTTTCTTTACTTCGTCCTCGACGGCTCGCTCGGCGTCTATATCGAAAACGCCGACAAATCGCAACGCATCGCCACTGTGCAACCCGGCGAGTGGTTGGGTGAAATTTCCGTGTTAAGCGGCGAAATGCTGGCCAGCGCCACCATTACGCCCGACTCTGTCAGTAAGCTGATGAAAATCCATCACCTCACCTTCGAGAAGCTGATTGCGGAAGACGAAGTTGTTGCCAAGGCGCTGCTCGAAGATTTGATCGGCCTGATGGCAAAACGCCTGCGGACTACCCAGACAAACGGATGACATACAAAGAAAAAGAACCGACGCCATGGATCTGAAATTTTTTCTCAAAAACCTGCCCGCATTTGAAGAGTTCAACGCGGCCCATCTCGACGTTTTCGCCAACCGCCTGCACATCGCGGAGCAAGAAAACGGCCATGCATTCATTCGTCAAGGCGAACAAGGAGACGGTCTGTATCTGCTGCTGGAAGGCGCGGTCAGCATTGTGCGCCGCGATGCCGATGGCGTTGACCATGAAGTACGCGAACTCTGCGGCGGCGAAATGTTCGGCATCCTCTCCTTAGTGGATGACTTGCCAGCGTCGGCCACCTGTACCGCGCACGGCAAAACAAAAACCGCATCACTCACGCGCGAGGCTTTTCGCGAACTGTTTCAAACAGCTTCACCGATCGGCCACCATTTGCAATTCATGATCGCCGTGCAGATGGCGCGCGACCTGCAGGAGGCGAATAAACGCTCCCGCGCCGCGCTGGCGAAATCCTGAGTGAAATTGTTTGCATGACGTCGAACCGCCGCCCGTCCCGTTTCCCGCCCTACCGCGTCAGTGCCCGTGCCCGCGCCAGCGTTCTGCCGCTCGGCCTGCTGCTGTGCTTGGGCTGGGCCGGCGCCGCCGAAGCCCCTGTCACGCCCGGTAGCGTGCAAGAGTCGCTCGATGCCGGCAGGCCACGTCTGCCGGTTACACCGCCACAGGTACTGCTGCCGGTGCAGCCCGCACCTTCACAGCACGACCCGCGCGCGCGACGCTTCCGGGTCAATGCCTTCGAGATGTCCGGCAATACCGTGTTTCGCGCACGCCAACTCAAGACCGTGGTGGAACGCTACGTCGATCTCGAACTGAATTTATATGATTTGAACCAAGCCGCTGAGTCCATCACCGAGTTCTACCATGCACGCGGTTATGCCTTAGCGCGAGCGGTGATTCCGGCGCAAAAAGTCGTGAACGGCGTGGTGCAGATTCGCATTGTCGAAGGGCGTATCGGCAAAGTGACGTTCAGCGGCAACCGGCGCTTCTCGAACAAGTTTCTCGCAGCGCGAACCGGCGCACTGCAATCCGGCACGCTGGTCACTTCGCAACGACTGGAAAGCAGCCTGCTATTGCTGAACGATATCCCCGGCCTGTCCGCCAAAGCAGTGCTGTCGCCGGGCGCAGAGTTCGGTGCCACCGACGCTGAAATCAAAGTCACTGAAAAACTCTTCAGCGGCAACGTCAGCCTGAACAACAGCGGCCGCAAGGAAACCGGCGAAAACAAAGTAGAAACGTCGATCAATCTCAATTCGCCCTTCGGCTGGGGCGATCAATTGGCATTGAGCGGCTCCAGCACGCAGCACAACTTAGTGCGCTATTGGAAAGCCGCCTATTCCTTTCCGCTGAATGCCGCCGGCACCAAGCTGACGATCGGCCACTCGAATGCTGCTTAC
>JAFECY010000004.1 GCA_018241865.1 Pseudomonadota bacterium
CAACATACGCGCCACCAACAACCATGTTTTGCCGCTGCCGGCACAAGCTTCGACCGCTATCGACTGACGCGGATCGCAAGCGAGCGCGGTAAAGTGCGCGGCACTGACCGCTTGGCCATCAGCTTCGTAGGCATGGGTACTCATTGCCATGCTCCCTTGCGGCATAGGCCGCGCATAGCGCAATAGCGACAGCTAGCTTCGATGCCACTGGCTGGCAGCGCTGCGCCACTTCCGATCGCGTCGAAGTTGCTGGTGATTTGTGCCGTCAGTTGCTGTTGCCATGTCGCGTAGTCGTCCATCTCGACATCCTGTACTTGGTCTTTTCCTTCCAGCGCGAGGTAATGCGCAGTGCTGATTGCGCGGTCAGCCAACAGGCCGTAAAACGCCAATTGATGATCTTCGCGCTGCTGCAGACGCGCTTTCAAAGTAGTATGGCTAGTGGTTTTGTAGTCGATCACGGCATATTCGCCATCGGCGTTTTTATCGATGCGGTCGATGCGGCCTTTCAGCACGACTTCACCACTAGGCCAAGTCAGCGTGTGTTGTTGCGGCGATTCGCCATCGACGTAATGCCAGCCCTGCTGCGTGCGTTCGGCGTCCCATGCTAAATACATCGGCATCAATTTTTGCCAGCGCGTGTAATAGCCGAGCGCCGCCGGATTGCGCGCGAGTATGGGAACGAACATTTCTTCGGAGATCGACTGCAACAATGCCGCGCGACTGTCTGCATCTTTGATCGAACCATGCTTGTCGGCGGCGTCGTGAAATTTTTTCAGGATGCTGTGCAGCCAATCGCCGTAATCACGCTTCTGCGGCAAATCGGACAATTCATCCAGTCCGGCGAGCTTCAACATGCGTTCGGCAAAAAACTGATAGGGGCAAGCCATGAGCCGAGCATAGCCGCTCGCCGACAAAGTTTGCGGCAACAATTGCGGCGCGGCCGGCGTCGGCATCACAGCCATGCGCGCCGTGCAATTTTGCTGCGTCAAACCGGCTCGGTGTGCAGGCAAAGACGGCAGACGATGCTGTTCCAGTAACAAACTCAGACGTTCGACCCACGGGCTGACCGGATTCGATTCACCCTCTTTACTCGCCTGCCAAGACAGCACGATGTCGGCATGACTGCAAAGCAGCTCGGCGAAATCGCGCAACTGCTGACGCTGCAAACTTTCGCGCGTCGCCAGTCCAAGTTCGCGCCGCACGGCATTGGCGAAGAACAGCGTGTCACCCGGCTGCGACGGCAAATGCGCGGCATCGGCACCGACTAGCAGCACAGCATCGAAACTGCGCAAACGCGCACCGTTCAATGGCAGCATCACGACCCGGCGGTCGCTTTGCATCGGTACGAAGTCAGTGGATTCCAAACGCAGACTAACCAGCGCGCGCCATTCGGCAAACGAAAATTCTTGATCGAGCGTGCGGCAATCATGTTCCAGCGCATCGAGCAGATCGAGCACTTGCTGGCCGGCTTCGTCTTCAGCCAAGGCTTGCTGCATACCCAAGTCCAGCAACGTCGCACGCATGACTGCGGCCCAACCCGGTAACTCCTTGCGGCGCGTGTAATGCGCTGCTTGTTTTGCAATCTGCCTCAGCAAAACGGCTGCCTCGGGCGCATCGGCCAATGCTGCTTGCGCGGCTTCCCAGCCGCCCAGCACGTTGGCAGCACGCAGAGCGGATTCGATTCGCATCAGCAATGGCGACTTGTCCGGCAAAACGGCGAACACGCAGGGAGATTTCAAGAAGTCGAGCAAGGCCACGGTTTCCGCACGCGAGGCGATCACCTCGAACCAAGCATCGAGCGCAGCGGCGGCGCGCGTGGTGGAAAGTTTCCAACCGGTTTCATCGGCGACACGCACTTGCGCGCGCTCCAGCAACGCACGAATGCGGCGTGCCGCCACTCGATCCTGCGCCACGATGGCGATGCTTGTTTTGCCGGCGGCCAGCCAGTCGATGACGGTTTGCGCGCCTTGCGTCGCTTCGTCTTCGATACCGTCAGCCGCGCACAACGCCAATCCGGTTAGCGCAGCCGTGGCCGCAATGGCCGGCGTCCATGCAGACCGATCTTCGCTCAATTCTTCCCACGCCAGCGCACAAACCGGCGGCAGCGTCGCTGCGCGCCAATCCAGCCGCACCGGCAATACCGGTTGCCGTTCGCCATAAGCGGCGAGGAAGGCTTGCTCGAACGCATCCGGCTCCACCGGGTTGATCCACAGCAGCGGCGCAGCGGCTTGCTGCGCCAATCGCATCATGTTGGCAAAACGCATGAGCCCAGGATCGCGGCCGTCGAGTTGACTCTGCCAAACCGACCAGACTAGCTGCGATTCATCGGACAGTACGTGCCGCGCCGATGGCGTCATCTGCTCCAGCGCCGCCTGCCAGCGTGCTGCGGCCTGATCCGGCGCGTGCTGCAATTGCGGCAGTAGGCTCTGCGTCAATTCGTCAGACAAAGTGAGCAGGGTTTGCGCCAGCGGCAGCAGATCGGTATTGCGACGCGCAGAAAAGAGTTTTTTCAGCCAAGCATGCTGGCGCAGTCCGGCGTACAGGCTCATCAGCCGTTCGCTGGCGGCAGCGGGCATGTCATCCGCCGGCGGCTGCAGCGCCAGCCAGCCGGATAAGGTCATGATGCGCGGTGGAATGAAGACGCCGCCCCATTCCGTCGCCAATGCCTGCTTGAATAACTGGATATGCGCCATGGTCGGCACCACCACACACAGTGCCGACCAGTCGCGCTCGCGTTGCACGGCTTGCGTCAACACTGGATGATCCGGCAACAGGCGCGCGACTTGGTTCCAGAAAGTGGGTGACGCAG
>JAFECY010000050.1 GCA_018241865.1 Pseudomonadota bacterium
GACGTTCTTGCCGACCTGCCAGACGATGCCGGACGCATCTGATCCCGGAATGTGATAGTCCAGCTTGTGCAAATTGAACACGCTGATCGGTTGCCCAAGGCCAGCCCAGACCGTGTTGTAGTTGACGCCGACCGCCATCACCCGCACCAGCACATCATTGTCGCCAACGGCCGGCACCGGCACTTCGCGCTGCACCAGCGCTTGCAAGGGTTCGCCAAAGCGGTTTTTTTCTATCACCCAAGCGTGCATGTTTTTTGGCACAAGACCAATCTGGCCATATTCCTGTAAAGCATAGAGATCAGGATTTGCAGATGTCATACGGTGCCTCCGGCGAGTTGTGCAAAGTGTGCGATCTGCGCAAGATCGGCTTCCGGCCTGACGGCTATCGCAGCAAGATTGCGGCGATAGCTCTCGGCCAGTGCGGCAATGGCAACGTCGGCAAATTTGTTTCTGTCATAGGCCAGTCGGACCCATGTCGTTTCTTCCGGCACGATGAACAGACGCAGCGGGAAATGCCAACCATCGACCCATTTGCTGGCGATGGTCTTGATCGGCACATCCCCTTCGCCCGATGTGGCGCGCGGCACATTTTCGTAAATGACATTGCTCGAATACAGCGACTGGCCAGGTGCGCAACCGACCAGTTCTGCGATCTGCGAAGCCGACAAACCGTTATGCGTCTGCGCGTCACTGCTGGCGACATGTACGGCTTGCAGCAGGTCAGCAATCTTCATGTTATCGGCAATGGCGACGCGCACCGGTAGCGAGTTGGTGCATTGGCCGACGATTTCTTCCACACCGTCAAAACGCGTGTCGCGGCCGGAGATGGTGATGCCGTACACAATATCGTTGTTACCGGAAAGCTGTGCCAGCGACAGCGCCCAAGCCGATTGGAAAATCGCATTGGCGGTGGTGCGCGTAGTTTTGGCGCAGGTCTGAATATCGGTCAGCAAGGACTCTTCGAGGATCATCTCGTGATCGCCATAAGCTTGTTCATCTGCCGATAGCAAGGGATGCACGGCCATCATGCTTTGCAGCGGATCGACAGGTGTATAGCCGTGGAAAGTCTGGCGCCACCACGTTTGGCACGCCTCGCCGCCCTGTTGCAACAGCCAATCGATATAAGCGCCGAAATTCGCATCCGTGACCGGCGGCGGCAGATCGTTGCCGGATGCCAGTGCCATCATGCAGGCGAACAAATCGCGACTCAACAGACTCGAAGTCCAGCCATCGAGAATAATCTGATGCTGCGACAACAGAATGGCGAAACGGCCGCGTTGCGGATCGAGCGTCGTCCAGTAAATACGCATCGCCGGCGTTTGCGCTAGGTCGTAACGCGTTTGCCGGTCTTCGATCATCAACGCATCCAGCGCTTGCTGCTGCGCCGCTTCGTCCATTTCCGAAAAATCACGTTCGATCAGAGCGAAGTTAGCTTCTGCATCGACGATCTGGATAGGCACGCCATGCGCATCGTGAGAAAAACGCGTGCGCAAGACTTTGTGCCGAGCGATCAATGCTTGCCACACAGCTTGCAGCAGCGTTTTGTTGAGCGGCCCTTCCATGATCGACAAAACCTGAATCACATTGGCTGGCGACTGAGTCGTATCTTTGTATCGACGGTAAATATCTGCTTGCAACGGCGAGAGCGGATAGCTGTTTGCAGCAGTTTTGATGATGCTGGCGCTGGCGCTGGCGTTGCCACTCTCACCTGATTTGATGACGTGGCGCGCAACGTCGGCGATGGTTGGCGTGGCGAACATTTGTTTGGGATCGATCTGCAAGCCCATCTTCTTGGCCTTGACCACGATTTTCACGCCCAGCAGCGATTCCCCACCCAGCTCGAAGAAGTTGTCGTTGACGCCGATCTTGCTGATGCCCAGCGTCTCTTGCCAAATCGATGCCAACAATTTTTCTTCCTCGCTCGTCGGCGCGACATATTCGGTCGAAAGGCTAGGCCGTTCGTACAACATCAGACTGTCGGCGTCGGCAGTGCTGCCCTCCTCGTCGAAATCAGTCTGCAAAACGTCCGACATTTTGCGATTTTTGCGTAGCAATTGGCGGAAGTCGGTAGTCGAGATGATTGTCTGCGGTTTGCCGGCAGCCAGCGCGCGGTAAATAACGTCGATGCCTTCGCGTGGCGTGATGCCATTCACATTGTTTTCTAAGCGCTGCGCCAACACACTGTCATTTTGTGCGCGTGCGGTTTGCTGCGGCGTGTTCCAGTTGTCCCAATTGATGGAAACGCATTGCGTACCAATTTTGCGAGTATGTGCATGGGCTATCGCATCGAGATAAGCACAAGCGCTGACGTAGCCGAGCAAACCAAAACCTGTCGTCTCCGCCGACATCGAAGAACATAGTAAGACAAAATCGAGATGCTCAGTAGCCAATGCCGCCAGCAGATTGTCGGTGCCGGCCACCTTGGGCGCGAGCACGGCATCGATGATGGCTTTCGATGTTTCCTTGATCGCGACAAATTCGCCGTAGCCGGCACAATGCAGCAAGCCATTGATCGCGCCCCATTTATTTTTGACTGTCGTAATGACGCTATTAACTTGCGCGGCATCCGTGACATCGGCTTGCAGTACCAGCACCTCCGCACCGGCGGCTTGCAGTGCGCGTAAGCCTTTGATCTGCTCTTTCAACACCGCATCGGCGGCGGCATCGTCCAAGATCGATTGCCATGCATCCTGCGTCGGGAAAGCGCTCCGTTGCAGCAGCGCCAGACGTGTCTGATAGGCCGCCAACGCTTGTGCATGCGCCATGCCGACACCGCCCAAGCCGCCGGTAATCAGGTACACGCCTTGCGACTTGATATGCGTTTTCGAGCCGGCATCATCGGCGGTTTCCAGTGCGACGTAATCTTTCACGAAACGCATGCCGTGGCGGATGGCGATGGTGGCATTGCCGGAATGTGCGCCTAATTCCTTGAGCACAAAGTTCGCGGCAGCGGTTTGCGCGTCGATATCAAGCGTGGCAAAGCGGATGTGCGGAAATTCAAACGGAATAACTTTCGCCGGGCCGGCGATCAAAGCTTGTTTGCAGTCCGGTTGATCGTCGTTCAACACGGCTTCGCGCTTGTTGGTGACGGCAAAAATGTTCAGCGTTGCGGTGTGGTCCTGCAAGGCCTGCGCCAAATATACGAAACTGAGCTGGCTGTTGATTTGCTGACTTGCTGTGTCGGCCGTGTTCGACAAGCTCCACAAATGCACGATGTGTTGCGGCAGCGTATTGCTGGTAGTGAGTTGCGCCACGAGTTGCCGGTAATCGGCAGGATTGGCCGGGTCGATTACAAAAGTATCGACGCCGGTTTCGGCGTATCCACCAGCCTGCGCCACGGTAACGACGCGTGCGCCTTTGTCGCGCAATTGCGCGGCTGCATCTGCGCCGATCGGGTGCGCGCCAAGCAAGATCAAATACACGTCTTGCGCATCAATGTTTGCTTCGGCATCAGCAAGCTCTTCTAACCGCCAGCTCGGCTGCCAGAACCAATCGGCCACGGGCAGCTTGCCGCCGCTTTGTGTGCGATTTTTTTGGTTATCGACCCAGTAGCGTTTGCGCTCGAAGGCGTAGCCGGGCAAACCAATGCGCTTGCGTTTTTCATCCTTGTAAAAAGCCTGCCAGTCGATCTCGCCGCCAGCCAGCCATAGCTTGCCTGCGGTTTCCAGCAGATGGCAAAGGTCGTCCTTCTCTTCCTTCACATGAC
>JAFECY010000051.1 GCA_018241865.1 Pseudomonadota bacterium
ACCATTGACCGTTAAACGCTTGTTTTTATACACTATATTATCACCAGGAACGCCCACCACACGTTTGATGTAATCCAGCGAAGGGTTTTCCGGGTACCGAAAAACCATCACATCGCCACGCTGTGGCTGATGCACTTCTATGATTTTTTTATTGATTACGGGCAATCTTATGCCGTACGTGTACTTATTGACAAGAATTAAGTCACCGACTTCCAAAGTCGGCACCATCGAGCTCGAAGGAATCTTAAACGGTTCGTAAAGAAAAGAACGCAGGAAAAATACTGCCGCGATTACCGGAAAAAAACTGCCTGAATATTCAATCCAAGTCGGCTGACGCAGCAGATCGGCTTCCAGCTTGGCGCGGGCATTCATATCCGACTTCACGCCGCCGGCGTCCAACTTAGCCATGCGCTCGTCGAACTCGGCCAGCGCCGCTTTTGCCCTCGCACGGCGTTGCTTTGCCAGATGAAAGACGTCGATACACCAAATAATGCCCGTGACCACAGTGAGCACAAAAAGTATCAGGGCGAAATTGCCCAAGATGGATTGCCAGTTCATTTTTCTTCCACTTGTAAGATCGCTAGGAAAGCTTCCTGCGGAATTTCAACCGAGCCAACTTGTTTCATGCGCTTCTTGCCGGCCTTCTGTTTTTCCAACAACTTGCGCTTGCGGCTGATATCGCCGCCATAACATTTGGCCAGCACGTTCTTGCGTAGCGCTTTGACGTTTTCGCGCGAGATGATGTTAGAACCGATGGCGGCCTGAATAGCGACGTCGAACATCTGACGCGGAATGATCTCGCGCATCTTGGCGGCAACGGCGCGGCCACGGTACTGGCTGTTGGCACGATGAACGATGATCGCCAGCGCATCGACTTTTTCGCTGTTAATCAGCATATCGACTTTGACCACGTCCGCCGGTCGGTATTCCTTGAATTCGTAATCCATCGAGGCATAACCGCGCGAAGTCGATTTCAGGCGATCAAAAAAATCGAGCACGATCTCCGCCATCGGCATTTCATACGTCAGCTTGACCTGCTTGCCGTGGTAAGTCATGTCCATCTGGATGCCACGCTTCTGTGTGCACAAGGTAATCACCGAGCCGACATATTCCTGCGGCATGTAGAGATTCACCGTCACGATCGGCTCGCGGATTTCCTCGATCTTCGACGGATCGGGCATCTTCGACGGATTGTCCACCATCAGGAGGCTGCCATCGCGCAGCACCACTTCATAGACCACGGTCGGCGCCGTCGTGATCAAGTCCATGTCAAATTCGCGCTCTAGCCGCTCCTGCACGATTTCCATGTGCAGCAAACCAAGAAATCCACAGCGGAAGCCAAAACCCAGCGCTTGCGACACTTCCGGCTCGTACTGCAACGCGGCGTCGTTCAGTTTCAGTTTTTCCAGCGAATCGCGCAGCGCATCGTACTGGTTGGCCTCGACCGGGAACAGGCCGGCGAACACTTGCGGCTGCACCTCCTTGAAACCCGGCAATGGCTTGGCGGCCGGCTTGGCGGCCAGTGTGACAGTATCGCCAACCTTGGCTGCTTTCAATTCTTTAATGCCGGCGATGATAAAACCGACCTGTCCCGCCGTCAGTGCTTCGCGCGCCAGCGACTTGGGCGTGAACACGCCGACGCTCTCGACTAGGTATTGCGCTTCGGTCGCCATCAACAGAATCTTGTCCTTCGGTCGCAGCGTGCCGTTGACGATACGCACCAACATGACCACGCCGACGTAATTATCAAACCAGGAATCGACGATCAATGCTTGCAGCGGCGCATCAGGGTCGCCCTTAGGCGACGGCACTTTGGCAATCATCGATTCCAGTACATCTTCGACACCGAGACCGGTCTTGGCCGAGCAGCGCACCGCATCGTCGGCCTCGATGCCGATCACTTCCTCGATTTCGGCAATCGCGCTCTCGGGATTGGCGGAAGGCAGGTCGATCTTGTTCAGCACCGGCACCACCTCGACGCCCAGCTCGATGGCGGTGTAGCAATTGGCCACCGTCTGCGCTTCCACGCCTTGCGAGGCATCGACCACCAGCAGCGCACCTTCACAGGCCGATAGTGAACGGCTGACTTCATAACTGAAATCAACGTGACCCGGCGTATCGATCAAATTCAGGTTATAGAACTGTCCATCGCGCGCCTTATAGTTCAATGCAGCGGTCTGCGCCTTGATGGTAATCCCGCGCTCGCGCTCTAGATCCATCGAATCGAGCACTTGCGCTTCCATCTCACGATCGGACAAGCCGCCGCATAACTGGATAATGCGGTCGGCCAGTGTGGATTTGCCGTGGTCGATATGGGCAATGATGGAGAAATTGCGGATGTTATTCATTCGATAGGCACACAAAAAAAAAGCGCTCGGAGCAGCGGGTTGATCCCGGACGAGCGCCTTATGCAATCATTTTTCAGCGAAACTGCAAACCCGCCATTTTACCGGATTTCAGAGGCGAAATCCCGACAAATCCCCCGTGTTTTCGCCCGAAATCGGCAAACCTAGCTATGCAGCTGCCAAATACGCCCGCACCCGCACCTCATCGATGAAATAGTGGCACAACTGCTCCATCGCTCCCTGCCGCATCCCCACCAACACCGGCACCAATTCATCGTACAACGCGACCAGCGCCGGATCGGCATCCACATCCACCACCTCGACGGTAAAAGGGTATTCACCACCCAAGGCACGCAAAGCGGCCAGCATGTCATCGCACAAGTGACAGTAGCTACGAGAATACAGCACAAATTCAGTCATGAAGGGCATGCCGTCATCGCCCGCCGCATGCATCAAGTCTGCGGCGGACAAGGGAATCAACTTACTGTCCGTTCGGTTTGATCGGCACAAATTGCGAGGCATCGCCACGCCGCACCAACACCACAGCCATTCGCTTCGCTTCCAACTTGGCGACGAGAGCATTGAACTGCTTAGCATCCTTCACGTCGGTATTGTTCAAGCGCAGGATCAGATCGCCCGAACGCAGGCCAGCGCGTGCAGCAGCACCTTCGACGGCATCCACAACTACCCCGCCTTCCAGCTTTAGATCCTTCTTCTGACTATCGCTCAAATCACTGACCGACAATCCCAGCGCATTCGCCGACGACTCGAGTTTGCTTTTCTTTTCATCTTTTTTAGCCGACTTATCTGACTCAGCTTCAGCAATGATCAAATTCAGATC
>JAFECY010000052.1 GCA_018241865.1 Pseudomonadota bacterium
GCGCTGTATAAGCTACTGCGCGGGACAATCTGCGGCCTGCATCAATGCCGGCTGAAAAAATCCCACATCACGTCATTGGCCGAGATGGCTTGCGAAGCAGGCGTGCCGACCATTTTGCTCGAACCCGGCCAAGAGTGCCCACCGGTTTCGGTGACGCACAACTGCACTTCGCTTTGACCCTTGCAAGCTGAATACACTTCGCAATATGCGCCATCCTTGTCGAGCACACGACGCGGCGCGGCGCTGCAGCCATCCAGCTTCACCCACTTGGCGATGGTGTCCGGCACCGACACGTAATCGGTGACTGCGGCTTTGTTGAGCGAGCCCGAACCCGCGCCGCCGTTGAATTGCACGTGGTTGTCGTCTTTGGCGTGGATGTGCAGCACCGACACCGCGCGCGACGGTGTGCAATGGCGCGTGTTGTCGGTGCCGGCTACCGGCGCGATGGCGGCGAACAGGTCTGGCGCATCGCAAGCCAAACGGTAAGCCATCATGCCGCCGTTCGACATGCCGGTGGCGTAGATGCGCTTGCGGTCGATGTTCAACCGATTTGATACGTCGCCGACCACCTGACGAATGAAGCCGACGTCATCGACATCGTTGTCGCGTGCGCCGCCGCAGCAGTTGCCGGCGTTCCAAGTCGCCAGCTTGCCGCTTTTCAGTTTGCTGTAACCGTTGGGGAAGACGGCAACGAAACCTTCGCGATCCGATTTCGTAATCAGACCGTACTTGCTGTCGTCGGCTTCAAAATCCATGTTGCCGACACCGCCGTGCAATGCCACCAGCATCGGCGCGGGTTGGGCGGGGTCATAACCGGTTGGCACGTGAATCCGGTACATCCGTTCCAATCCATCATGCTGGATGGTGTAGCGATAATCGCCCGGTTGGGAAATTCTACCTTGCGGGCCGGCTTCGGCATCGCCGCCCTTTCTGGTGGCGGTTTGTTGGTCGGCTTTCTGCTGCTGACGCTGCTGCCAGCGTTCTTTCAGGCGCTGGCGCAGCGCGCCGTCCTGCGCGGCGGCAGGCAGGGAATGGAAAGCAAAGGCGCAGGTCAGCAGGCTCAGGGCAAGGCGGGCGGAATGGTGCATGGTCATTCTCCTTTTGGGTGCTGTGCCGATTTTCCCGCCATGCCACGCCGGGCGGCCAGCAAATTCACATTTGCTTACCGAATTTGCATGGATTTGCCACAACAATTGCGTGGTCGCTTCAAAATTGTTTGGGAAAAGACGGATTGGACTCGCCACGAAAATTGGCGCAGACAGAAATATCAGGATGGGGCGCACATGGGTGATAATCCGGGTTCGCGCCTGCGAACACCAGCAGGCATGACCCACGAACCCGATCAAACCCGCATCCGCATGACGAACACCGCATCGCACCCAAACAAAACATTTCCGCCCGGCCCGCCGACTCCCCTGTTCGGCCTGCTGCTGGCGCAGGAACTGGTCGCCAACGCATTGGGTGCGGTGCAGCGGCTGCAGCGCGAACATGGCGATGTGCTGTATTTCCGCATCCTGCAGGAATCCTTCTACTACCTGTTTTCGCCCGAGCAAATCCGCACGGCGATCGTGGAGCGGGCGGACGACCATATCCGCCACGAGCGCGCCATTGACGTGTTCACGCAAATCTATGGCGCGAATGTGCTGACCACCGAAGGCGAGGCATGGAAGCGTCAGCGCCGCATCTTGATGCCCGGCTTCCTGCCTAAAAAAGTGGCAGGCTATCTCGGCCTGATGACTGCCGCTACCAACGACAACCTTGCAAGCTGGTTCACGCAGGGCAAGGGCGAGAGCATCACCATCGATGTCGGCAACTTTACGCGCAAGGTTACGGTCGATGTGATCCTGCGCGTGTTGTTTAGCCATCAGACCAGCGAAACCGATTCGTTCAGGGCGCTGGAGGCTACGTTGACTCTGGAACACCAGAGCATGCGCGAACTCTACTGGCCGAAGACGCCGCCAGACTGGATGCCCTATCCGGGACGCACTGCCAAGCTCAGAGCCAAGGACGTTTTGCAAAAACTCATCAGCGATCGAATCGCCGTGCGCCGCGCCGGTCGAGCCAGTCGCAGCGAAGGAGACGACAACACCGATTACCTCGCCATGCTGCTGTCGGCGCAAGACGACGAAGCGCAAAACAAGTCGGCGGCGACGCTTTCCAACGACGAGATCCGCGACAACTGCATGGTCATCTTCGCCGCCGGTCACGACACCACCGCTACCGCGCTGACGTGGTGGATCGCGCTGATGGCGCAGCATTCAGAGTACGCAAGCAAGGTACGGCAGGAAATCGCCGAGGTGCTGGGCGAGCGCATGCCGGCGGCGGAAGACTTCGCCAAGTTGAACTGGCTCAACGCCACGCTCAAGGAAGCTTTGCGTCTGTACCCGCCGGCACCGCTGTTGTTCGTGCGGCGCGTGACGCAAGACATTACGTTAGGCGAGTGGACGATTCCCAAGGGCAGCAACCTCAGCGTGCCGGTCTGGCATGTGCACCACGATGCGCGCTGGTTTCCCGAACCGGATACATTCCAGCCAGAGCGCTTTCTGCCCGGCGCGCCGGATATTCCGCGCGGTGCTTATCTGCCCTTCGGCACCGGCCCGCGTGTCTGCATCGGCCAGCATTTCGCCATGATGGAAATGGCGCTGATCGCCGCGCTGCTGATCCGCGCATTCGACTTCACACCGACCGATGATGCCGGTATGCCCAAGCCAAAAATCGCAATGGTGTTGCAGCCAGAACGTGCGTTGCGGATCAACTTCACCCGTCGCTAATTTATTCTGATCCCGGCATGCAGATCGCCCACATCCGCCAACGCCTGCGCGAACTCGGCGCACGACCGGAACACGAGCAGCGCGTGCTGCGCGACTGGTTGCAAGTGCGGCCGCACGACAGTGGTCGCCGTCGCCCGGTCGATTATCTGCCATTGGCCTTGCGCCTAGCTTTACCCAGCATCGACGCCGAGTTGCGCGGCATGGCGCGGCTGGTGGCGACGCACCCAGTGGACGACGGTTCGGCTCGGCTGCTGGTCGGTTTGCACGATGAGCAAATGGTCGAAAGCGTGCTGCTGCCGCGCGGTGGTCTGTGCATTTCCAGTCAGGTTGGATGCGCGGTCGGCTGTCAGTTTTGCATGACCGGTCGCAGCGGCTTGCTGCGTCAACTTACCAGCGGTGAAATGCTGGCGCAAGTAGCGCTGGCGCGCACGCAGCGGGCAGTGAAGAAAGTCGTCTTCATGGGCATGGGCGAACCGGCGCACAACCTCGACAACGTGATGGACGCCATCGAGTTGCTCGGCACCGAAGGTAATCTCGGTCACAAGAACATCGTGTTCTCCACCGTGGGCGACGCGCGCGCCTTCGAGCGCCTGCCGCAAGGTTCGGTCAAGCCGGCTTTGGCCGTGTCGCTGCACACGACCAAAGCCGACTTGCGCGAACGCTTGCTGCCGCGCGCACCGAAGTTCACGCCAGAAGAACTGGTGGCGCTGGCCGACGACTACGGCCGCGCCACTGCCTACCCGGTGCAATATCAGTGGACTTTATTGGAAGACATCAACGACGGCGAAGATGAGATCGATGGCATCGTCAAATTGTTCAAGGGCAGATACGGCGTGCTTAACATCATTTCCTTCAACACCATCCCCGACAGCGCATTCACACGACCGAGCGAGGAGCGCGCGCGGGAGATGATTCGGATATTGCACCGACGCGGCGTACTGGCCAAGTTGCGCGATTCGGCGGCGCAGGAAGTGGATGGCGGGTGTGGGCAGTTAAGGGCGCGGGCGGTGATGCAGACGCAGAGGACGGTGGTGAGGATTCAGGCCGGATGAAGTGAAGCAATTAGCTCAACGCCGCTGTCGCCGCCTCTTCCGGCGTCGCGCCTTCGTAGAACAAATCCATGAACCATTCGATTTCTTCCTCGATGTGTTCTTGCGCTTGCGCCAGCGTTGCGCCGCCTTTCACCAGAAAGCTTTCTACTTCTCCGCACCACGCGATCAGCGCGACGGTTTCTGGATCGAGTTGTTCTTTTCGTGCCATGTCAGTCGCCTTTGTTCAACGTCCCGATTGCCTTGAGCAGTTCCGTCGGATCGACCGGCTTGCTGAGAAAGGCGGTCGCGCCTTGGCGCATGCCCCAGATGCGGTCGGTTTCCATATCCTTGCTGGTCAGGATGATGACGGGGATGTGGCTGGTGGCGTCGTCTTTGGTGATGGCGCGGGTAGCTTGGAAACCGTTCATGCCGGGCATCACCACATCCATCAGCACCAAGTCGGGCAAATCTGTTTTTGCTTTGATGATGGCTTCTTCGCCGCTTTCGGCGGCGACGACTTCGTAACCCGCCTTGCCCAGAATGTCGAACAAAAAATGACGTACGGTGGATGAGTCGTCAACGATTAGTATTTTTTTAATTGCCATGTCCCAGTCTCCAGATGGGGATACATTCTGCTGCATCATACAACGGCTTTCTGCACAGAAAGCGCATTAAATTGCAGCTTGTTATTTTCCTTGCATGACTTCCACGCCGTTCCAGTCGGCGGGTACGCCGCTGGCCAACAGGCGGCGCGCGCGTTCCAGATAAAGCAGACTGGCTTGATCGTTAGGCAGGTGCGTCAGGATGGCTTCAAAGGCGGTGACGGCTTCAGCGAAGCGGGCGGCGAAATAGAGATTGACCGCATCTTGCCATGCGCCAGCCAACGCTTGCTTGGCCTGACGCAGTGCGTCATCGTCGGCGTCGAACACTTCGTGGATCAACACGTAATCGTGCTTGCCCTTGACTTGAATGCGGTCGAGAAAACGCGTCTGAAACGCGGCCGGGTCTTCTAGCCGAGCCAATGCATCGCCGCTGGCCACGATGCCGACGCCATAGTGCTTGGTGATGCCTTCCAGCCGCGAGGCGAGGTTGACCGCATCGGCGATCACGGTGCTGTTCATGCGCTCGTCTTCGCCCACCGTACCGAGGATCAGGCTGCCGGTGTGCAGGCCGACGCCGATGGCGATCGGCTGGCGGCCGTTGGCGACACGCTCGCGGTTGTATGCCGCCACCTTGCGCTGCATGTCGATGGCCGCAGCGATGGCGCTTTCCGGCGCGGCGGGGAACAGCGCCATCACCGCGTCGCCGATGTACTTGTCGATCACGCCGCCGTGATCGCGGATCACCGGGCCGACGCGACGCAGGAAGGCGTTGATGAAGCTGAAATTCTCGCGCGGCGTCATCGACTCCGACAACGTCGTGAACGAACGGATGTCCGAGAACAGCACTGTCATCTCTTGCTGCACATGGTCGCCCAGGCGCAGATCGACCACACTTTTCTTTTGCAGAAATTCGAGAAAGGAATGCGGCACGAAGCGGCCGTAGGCTTTCAGAAGTGATTCCAAGTCCTTGGAGTAAGTGTCGATGGTCTGTGCCATCGTGTTGAAAGATTTGCCCAGATTGCCGACTTCATCGCCCGACAGGGTCGGCGCGCGCACGTCGAACTCCTTCAGCGCGAACCGCTGCACCACGCTGTTCAACAGTCTGATGCCCTTGGTGAGTTGATAACCGACGAACACCGACAACAAGGTGGCGACCAGCAGCGCCAGCGCCGTGATGACGACCGAGGCGACCTTCGATTCGCGCAGCGCCGCCTGCATGTTGCTGTCGGCCAGATCGACGCCGAGTATGCCGAGCAGCTTGCCATTGCCATCCAGAATGGGCGCATAGGCCGAGAGGGAATTGGTGTTGTATTTCGGATCGGGAGTGAATTCCTTCTCTACCATCAGCGCTTTGTCTCGAAAAGCCTGCTGGATGAGTGGGCGACCGCTGATGTCATACGGCAGGCCGAAGTGCGAAATTTCTTCCGCCACTTTTTCGCCACGCTTCTGCCGCGCCACCAGTATCTGCACGTCGGCATCGACCAAAAAACGACTGGCCTGGGAGTCGGGAGTGGGCGTCAGGATATAGACGTATTTGATGAGTGCCGGCTCGGCCGCGCGAATGTGCTGCAACTGACTGTCGATCAAACGATAATCCGCCGACTGTTCGACTTTCTCCACCTGCGCCGCGCTCAGTTCGGGTGCCATTTGCGCGAGCAAGCGGCTGGCGGCCGGCACGTCGATGGTGGCTGCGCCGAGATGAGCAATGTCGCGGATGCGGCTGCGAAAATCGTCGGTCAGGCTGCGCTGCAACAGCGAATAGGAAAACCCCGTCGCGCTCAAGGCGATCGCCACCGTCACGAGAAATAGTGCGAGGATGATTTTGAGGCGGATGCTCATGCTTGAAGGATGGGGTGGGTATGAACACCGTGTTTTACGTGATTTGGCGCGACCGGTCAATCCGTGCGCTATGATGCGCTGCATACCGACAAAAAGAGAGAGACGCTTCGATGGATTTGCAAACGCTCGTGCGCGAGGTGCCGGACTTCCCCATACCCGGCGTCCTGTTCCGCGACATCTCGCCCATACTCGAATCGCCGCCAGCCTTAAATTTCGCGCTCGACCGCATGGTCGATCAGGTCGATATAACGCAGATCGATCTGATCGTCGGCATCGAGTCGCGCGGCTTTATCCTCGGTGCGGCGCTCGGCGCGCGCTTCGGCAAGGGCTTCGTCCCGTTGCGCAAGGCCGGCAAGCTGCCGCCGCCGGTCGAGTCCTTGAGCTACGCACTCGAATACGGCAAGGCCACGTTGGAAATGCGCGCCGGCCACGGCCGCGTGCTGATCGTCGATGACGTACTGGCCACCGGCGGCACGCTCAACGCCGGCATCTTGCTATGCCAGCGCGCCGGTTATGAAGTCGTCGGCGTCAGTGTGCTCATCAATCTGGAGCAGCTCAACACATTGCGCTTCAAGGGCAAGGCCATTCATGCCGTGCTGCATTATTGAGCAGGTGTGCCTCGCTCACGAACCCAGCCCCTTGTACAAAAACAAGCCATACCCTGCCAGCAGCACGAACCCGACTACGCGCGGCAGCCGACCCCAGATCATCATCGACAGGAAGTGCAGCACGCCCGCGCCGAGGATGATCCACACCCCCCACTGCAGGAAGCCGGGCACGGCGATGTTTTCCATCAGCGCGAACAGGCCGATGCACATCGGAATGCAGATGTGGCCGTCGCCCACCTGCGAGCTGACCACGATATCCTGCCGCCCGACGTGCGCGTAGTAGATCGCGAGCAAGGCGTTGGGCACCACCATGAGCGCGCCGGAAAGCCAGCCGAGGTTGGACAGGTTGATGTAAGGATTCTTCGCCGCCGTTACCCAGTTCACGAGGTAATCCACGCTCAGATAAATCAACCAGGCGCACAGGCCGATCGCCAGCAGATCAAAGATGATCGACCAATGAATCGACTGATTTTTCCGCACGTTGTTCTTCAACACCTCGAACACGTGCAGCACTTGCCAGAACAGGAACAGGCCGACCAGCACCAGCCCATCGTAGAAATCCAGCACGCCATCGCGAGCCAGCGCCCACAGTGCGCCGGTGAACAGGAACATCGCGATCAACGTCAGCAGCAGGTCGAGCCGGTACAGGCGCTGCTGGCTGTCTTTCTTCTTTTTCGCGCCCTTGCCCGACGCGGCGGCATAGCACACCGACGTCAATCCTAGAATCAAAGTCAGATTGGTGACGTTGTTGACCAAGCTGTTTTCGAGTACCAGCTTGCCGTTGCCGGCGGTGCGATGCATCACGAACACGAACACCAGATTCGCGAAGCCGGAACAGTAGGGCATGATGAGCGTGCCCAAGATCGTGCCCTCGAAACCCTTGCTTTCGATCGCATGTAAGCGCCAGATCATCAGAAAAGAAGCGGCGATGAAACCGACCAGCAGCACCAGCGGGTTGGTCAGCCAAGGTTGGAGGGTGGTAAGAAATTCAGGCACGCGACGGTTCAAAAGTGGTGGAAACCCCGCTATGATAATGAGCCTCTTGCATCAAGTGAAGGCCATGCCGTTTTATTCATGCAATCCGCCACACCGTTTTTTAGCGAAAGTATCTCCATGAACAGCATCAGCGCCATGCCAGCCAACAGCGCAGCGGAACGCATCGTCCGGCATTTTCAAAGCGCCGGCTTCCCCGGCATCACCGAAGCATTGGTGATCCGCATCGGCTTGAAGAAAGGCGACCGCGCCGAGATCGAAGCCGCCTTCGAGCGCGCCAGCGACCGTGATGCCCGTCCGCCGTTGGGCGAGTATTTTGAAATCCGCCCCTACGGTTTTTATTCCGAACTGCGTAGTTTTGCCGCCGCCAAAGCCGAGATGCCAACCGACTTCGGCCTCAACCTGCGCCGCAAAGTGCCCGCCATTTATTTCGATCGGGCGCCGGTCGTGATCGACGACGCGCTGGCCACCGGCACCAAGTACGACGCGCTGGTCAAGTTCAGCGACAACATGCTCGACTACGCCGTGGCGGTGTTGCTGAACGACCCGACTTCCTCTTTCTTTGAATATCTGGACAGCCATCGCGGGGCTGACTGGAAGACAATCCTCGGCGAATTTGAAAATGCGGCAGGGAGTTTCGATCAGGAAGTGGAGTTGTTTTGATGGGGTGGCTGCTGCGCGGGGCAATCCTCGACCACAGCATGTCCCGCTCACTACACTGACTCCTCGTAGCCCCTATCAATTCCCCGCACTGTAAACACAACCATCACTTCCCATCATGGCCCTGAAGGCAACCATATTCAAAGCCGAGCTGCAGATCAGCGACATGGATAGGCATTACTACGGCGCGCACGCGCTGACCATCGCCCGCCATCCTTCCGAAACCGACGAGCGCATGATGATGCGCGTGTTTGCCTTTGCTCGGCATGCTAGTGAAGCGCTGGCGTTTGGCAAGGGTTTGAGCGCGGATGATGAACCTGATCTGTGGCAAAAGGATTTGACCGGCGCGATCGAGTTGTGGGTCGAGGTCGGCCAACCGGATGAGAAACGCATCATGAAAGCGGCCGGCCGCGCGGCGCAGGTCATCGTCTATAGCTACAGCAGCCACAGCCGCATCTGGTGGGAACAAATCGCCGGCAAGATCGGCCGGGCGAAGAATGTCGCCGTGTATCAGATCGAGCCGGCAGCCAGCACCGCCCTGGCAAAGATGGCGCAGCGAACCATGCAACTGCAATGCACGATTCAAGATGGCGAGCTGTGGATGAACGCGGGCGATGAGTCTGTGCACATCGTGCCGCTGCTGTTGCGCTGATCGCTCAGCGCGTGCGTGCCTGCCGCACCGCGCGCCCCAGATCGATCACCGACATCGCATAGAAATAGCTGCGGTTGTATTGGGTGATGGCAAAGAAATTCGCCGCGCCTAGCCAGTATTCGGTCGCCTCGGTGCCGTTTTGTAAATCGACCAGCGCATACAGTAGGTCTGTTGGCGGCTCGGCATTGGGTACGACATTCGGCATGACGCCGGCGGCTTTCAACTCTGCCAGACTGAATTTGGCTTCCAATCCTTGTCCGATGTAATTCTCCCAGCGGTTGGCCGGTACGCCGTTATCGACCACGGTGCTGACTGTGACGGGGAACACGGCCGGTTCGCCGCGCTTCCAGCCGTGCATGGCCAGATAATGCGCGACGCTGCCGATCGCATCGGCCGGTGAATTGCGTAAATCGATCTTGCCGTTGCCGTCGAAATCGACTGCGAATTTACGGATGCTGCCCGGCATGAATTGCGGCAAGCCG
Source organism: Pseudomonadota bacterium (assembly GCA_018241865.1). GTDB lineage: Bacteria > Pseudomonadota > Gammaproteobacteria > Burkholderiales > Burkholderiaceae_D > Paucimonas. Next base: position 9,639 of record JAFECY010000052.1, read on the forward strand.
ATGGCGCCGGCGTAGGAGCCGAGCAGCGAGAAAGGATCGATACCGGACTCGCGCGCGAATAGCAGGGTGTTTTCTACTTCGCCGCGAAAATAGGCTTTGCGCGCATCGCGGTTGGGTGTGTCGGGATAGTCGAAAGCGAGCGTGGTGACGGCGTCCAGCACGCGGAAGTTGCCGGTGTTGCGGCCGTAGATGGTTTCCACGCCGAGGATGCCGACAATGATTTCGGCTGGCACGCCGTAGGTGTCTTCCGCGCGCTGTAGCGTATCGGCGTAGTCGTTCCAGAATTTCACGCCGGCCTGGATGCGTATCGGCTCGACGAAGCGTGCGCGGTAGGCGTGCCAGTTTTTTGGACGGCCGGGTGGCGCGGGGCGCATCAGTCGGATCGCGCTGTCCACATGATGCACTTTGCTGAACAGTTTTTGCAGTTCGGTTTTGTCGAAACCGTTTTTTTCCACCATTTGATCGATGAATTCCGCGACATCTTTCCACTGGCTGAAATTGACGTGCTCGCCCTGTTCGACGGCGGGGGCTGTCTTTTTGGCTTTGTGCCGGGTCTTGGCCTGCATGGCGGTGGCGTGGAAAACCAGCGGAATCGACAACAGGGAAATGTGCAGGATGCGGCGGAAGTGCGTGGGGAGTTTCATCGACATGGAATGAGTAGGGATTTGAGTTGCGCGAGGTTCGTTGAAATCGGCGCAGCGCTAAACGTACCATATTGCACTGCTTCGTAACACGTCAGGAAGCGTGCGGCGGCGAGTTTTTTTGCGGCGGGTAAAGTTTCACCGCTCTGTTCGATGCGCTGCAAGTAAGTGCGCGGGCCTTCGTGCGGTGCGCGCGCCAAGCCGCGTTTGGCCATCAGCAGACAGAAGCGTGCGTACACGGCGCGCAGCGGATCGGGCTTGCGCCGGTGTCGCAGCAAAGGCCAGGCGATCACGGCGAGTGTCGCCATGCCGACGGCCATCAGCAAGATCGTCAGCGTGCGCCAATTGACATCGCCGAAGCCGAAGGATTCGATCAAGCCGCGTTGACGATCTGGTGTGTAATTGAGCACCCATTGGTTCCAAGCATTGGTCACCGCATCCCAACGGAAACGTATTGTATGTAGCCAAGAGCCGCGCCCGACGATCGCGTTGAGATTGACTAAGCCGCCCAGCGCAGGGCTGGCTACGGTCTGTGACAGATTCAGATGGACTCGGTTCGGCGCGACGGCGGCAGTCGGGTCGATGCGCACCCAGCCGCGATCCGCCAACCAGATTTCAGACCAGGCGTGCGCGTCCGACTGGCGGATGGTCATGTAACCATCGACCGGGTTGATCTCGCCGCCCTGGTAGCCGGTGACCACGCGCGCGGGGATGCCGGCGGCACGCATCAGCACCGTAAAAGCGCCGGCAAAATGTTCGCAAAAACCGGCGTGGGTGGTGAACAGAAAATCGTCCACGGCGTCGCGCCCCAGTAGCGGCGGCTCTAGCGTGTAACTGAATTTTTCATCATGGAAGAAGCGCAATACGGCGGCTGCCAGTTGCGCATCGTCTGGATATTGGCGACGCAGACGATGGGCGAAAGCTTGCGTTTGCGGATTGAAACCGGATGGCAGCAAGCGCCAGCGACCGTTGTCCGCCGTCGGTGCTTGCGACAGCAGACTGAAATCGATATACGACGCCACTCGATAGCGCAGCCGGTCGTTGATTGGTTGGCTGGACAACAGTTGGCCGTCGGCGGTGATGGTGGCTGCATTGTCGGAGAGCGTCGGCGCTTGCGCGGGTTGTTCTAGCGCGAACAGCCAGCGTCGCGCGTGCGGTTCCAGCGTGATTTCATGGCGGATCGGCTGACCGCGTGTTTGTAGCTGTTGAGGTTGCCGATCTTGTGTGCTGGCACGGGTCCAAGTGCGGCCGTCGAATGCGTTCAGCACTACGCCGCGCCAGTACAGCTTGTCTTGTGTCGGTGCGGGATCGAGAAAGCGCACGCGGAAAGCGACTTCTTCCGACTGCGCCAGCTTGGCGATATTCCCCGGCGACATGCTATCGGACAAACCAGTGCGACCGACGACGCCGTCACCCGGCATGCTCCACAACGGCCCCTGAATGCGTGGGAATAAAATGAATTGCACCACGGTCAGCGGTAGCGCCAACGCGACGATGAAGAGCGCCAGCTTGAGACGCTTGCCGAAAGACGGTATCGCGCCGGTGTATTGGAAAGACAGTTGCGCCGTCAGCAGCACGGTCAATGTCGCCAGCGTCATCAACGCCGCGCCCATGCTTTGCGAATTGAAAAAGTTCGTCAGCAGCAAGAAGTAAGCGAGAAAGACCGCGACGAACAGATCGCGCCGGGCGTGCATCTCCAGCAGCTTCAGCGCCAGCAGCAGCATCAGCATCGCCACGCCGGCTTGATGGCCGAACAGGGTTTTGAAATTGACGTACACCGCCACCATCGTCAACACGGCAATCGGTAGCAGCAACCAACGCGGCGGCATGCGGTTGCCGCGGAACGTGATCCAGCCGCGCCACAGCAACAAAATCGCGCAACTCGCCAGCGTCCACATCGGCGCATTGCCGTACTGTGGCAACAACACCAGCGCGCAGGCGGTCAGCAGCAGCAGCGTGTCGGCTTTGTCGCGGGACATGGGACGCGATCGTGATCGGGACGAGAAGAGTGCGGCGATCATGGCAATTGGTATAGCGCCAGAGCGCGCAGGCAAGCATCGCGGTGCGCCGCGCCGATGGCGGCGGGGAACACGGTCGCGCCGAGACGGAAGGCATACGGCAAGCCTTGGCTTTCCGCTTCCAGCACCCAGCGCGTCATGCGCGACAGTCGCTGCTCGGTGTCGAGCGAGGAGGGCATCTGCGCGAAATCGAGGGTTAATTCGCTGACCGCGCCGCCTTCAAAATGTTTGCTGACCAACGGACTGTCGTGATGCGTATCCAGCCGCGCGATATGACGCCATGACAGGCGCTTGATGGTGTCGCCGTGCTGATAGGCGCGCACGCCGGCGAAATCTTCTTCACCAGCCGTGCCGTTGCCATCGCGCGTGACAGAGCCGGCCAGCGGTAGCGGCGGCGCGACGGCTTCCGGTTGCGGATAAACCAGCGCTTGCATATCCGGCTTCCAATAGCTCCAAGCGCGCAGCAATCCAAGTGGAAAGCGGGTTTGCAGGCGCAGGCGCGGCGCAGCCAGCCAGCCGCGTTGTGTCGTTGCGATGCCGAGTGTCACGGTATGCGAACCGTGCGCGGCAAGATCGACCGCTTGCGGCGGATACGTTTTTTCCTGATCGAGAAAGCCGATCCAGATCGCATAGCGGTCATGCTTGCTGCGGTTGTGCAGGTGCAGCTCGAAACGCGCTTCCTCGCCGGTGAAGACAGCTTGGACGCGGCCGGCGGCGAGATACAGATGCGCCAGATTGCGCCAAGTCAGATGCATGTCGATTACCGCGCAAGACGCCAGCAAGAAGGTCAGACCGAAACCGAGGCTCAGGGTGTAATTGATCGAGCCGATGAACAACAGCACCAGCACGCCGAAAAAAGCACAGCCGGCGGCAGACGGCATGATGAAGACGCGACGCTGATTGAGATGCACTTCACCCGACTCCGCCTTGCCGAGTCGGAACAGCCAAGTGTCGATGCGTCGGCGGATGAATGCCATCATTTTAGAGAGGCACCGATTGCATCCACTGTGTGACCAGATCGCGGCTGACAGCCGCGCCGCCACCGCTTGATTTCGCCGGCCGCAAACGATGCGCCGTCACCGGCACCAACACCGCTTGGATGTCTTCAGGAATCGCATGGTTGCGTCCTTCTAGCGCGGCCCAAGCGCGCGCCGCTTGCAATAGCGCGATGGCCGCGCGCGGACTCAATCCTTCAGCGAATAGGCCGTTGTGGCGCGACGCATGCGCCAACGCTTGCACGTAATCGATTAGGGCAGCGGAAGTATGAATGTGCTTCAAGGCTTCCTGCGCCGCCAGCAATTCTTCCGGCTGCATCGCCGCCGGCAGCGATTTCAGCAAGCTGCGGCGGTCTTCTCCCAGCAACAGCGCACGCTCTGCGGCAGCGTCGGGATAACCGAGCGACAGACACATCAAGAAGCGATCCAGTTGCGACTCCGGTAACTGGAAGGTGCCGATCTGGTGCGTCGGATTTTGTGTGGCGATCACGAAGAACGGCGCTGGTAGATTGCGCGTGACACCGTCGGCGCTCACCTGACGTTCTTCCATCGCTTCCAGCAGCGCCGATTGCGTCTTTGGCGTGGCGCGATTGATTTCGTCGGCCAGCAAGACCTGCGTGAAGATCGGGCCGGGATGGAACACGAAGCCGTTTTTTTCGCGGTCGTAAATCGAAATGCCGCCGACATCGGCCGGCAGCAAATCGCTGGTGAACTGGATGCGGTTGAAACGCAGTCCGAGCGATTGCGCCAGCGCATGTGCCAGCGTAGTCTTGCCGACGCCCGGCACGTCCTCGATCAACAGATGGCCGCCGGCCAGCAGGCACACCAGCGCTTGGCGGATTTGCCCATCCTTGCCGATGACGATCTGGCCGACTTGTTTGGCGACGGCGTGTACTTTGTCGAACATGAAATTTTCCCGTGAAATGAAAAATCGGCTGGTGCGTCGCGCGCCATGTCAGCATCGGGTAAGCCGGGTTTGCCAACATGCCGGAGCGGAAAATTCCGCCGCCCGCGCGTTTCTTGGTTACACTGGATTCTATTCGAGATTCCGCGCTGTCACAGCGCCCACGCCATGACTACCGGCTTTTACACCCACTCCGATTGCATGCTGCATGAAATGGGCGACTGGCACCCGGAATCGCCGCAGCGTTTGCAGGCAATCGAAGACCAGTTGATCGCCAGCCAGATCGCGCCTTGGTTAGCGCGCCGCGAAGCACCGTTAGCCAGCTTCGACGATCTGGCCAGAATCCACGGCGGCGTAGCGATTGCCGACATACGCGACAACACCCCCATCGACCGTAATTCCTACCACGCGCTCGATGGTGACACCGTGCTTAACTCTCATAGCTGGAACGCCGCCCTGCGCGCTGCCGGCGCTGCCGTGGCCGCCACCGACGCCGTGCTCAAGGGTGAGCTCGCCAATGCTTTTTGCGCCATCCGTCCGCCCGGTCATCACGCGATGCCGAACGCGGCGATGGGATTTTGCCTGTTCAACAATATCGCGATTGCCGCGCGTCACGCAGTCGAAGTGGGCGGGCTGGAGCGCGTCGCCATCGTCGATTTCGATGTCCATCACGGCAACGGCACCGAAGCCGCTTTCGCCAACGACCCGCACGTCTTGATGGTCAGTTTTTTTCAGCACCCTTTCTATCCGTATAGCGGCGTGCCGCCTTTGGGCGACAACATGCTCAACGACCCGTTGCCTGCTTATAGCGAAGGCGATGTGGTGCGCCGACTGGTCACGGAAAAATGGTTGCCGGCACTGCACGCGCACCAACCGCAAATGATTTTCATCTCAGCCGGATTCGACGCGCACCGCGAAGATGATCTGGGACAGATGGGTCTGGTCGAAGCCGACTATGCGTGGATCACACAGCAAATCATGGCGGTCGCCGCGCAACACGCGCACGGGCGCATCGTTAGTTGCTTGGAAGGCGGCTACAACCTGTCGGCGTTGGGACGCAGTGTGGCGGCGCATGTGAGGGCATTGGCGGGCATTGATTAAGCAGTGGTTGAGAGTGCATACAACGATCGTTCCATTTTAATCTCCTTCCCTTCAAGGGGAGAGTTAGGGCGGAGATGGATGATATTTTTCGTCATGCCTCATTTTTATTTCAACTTTAGTTTCTTCGTGGATGCTTGCCGGGCCACCCCCGGCAAAGCAAGCATCCACGGAGCGTAGTCGTTGAAATAGCCAAATGACTGTATCGAGCCGGTGAATCACCCCGTCCAGCAGGTAAAATAGCGCCTCGATTTTCCAACAAAGAACAGCCCACCCCATGTCCATCCAATGGTTCCCCGGCCACATGAACTCCGCCCGCCGTCAGGCGGCGGAAACCATGGAAAAAGCCGACATGGTGATCGAGGTGCTGGACGCGCGCGTGCCGCAAGCCAGTTGCAATCCCATGATCCAGCAATTGCGCGAACATCGGCAGCGCCCCTGCCTCAAAATCCTCAACAAGGCCGACCTCGCTGATCCCGTGGCGACGCAAGCCTGGCTCGATTTTTACAACAAGCAAAAGAACGTGATCGCCGTCGCGCTGAGCTGCAAGAAGCCGGCCGATGTCGCCAAGGTGCCGGGCTTGTGCATCAAGACCGCCCCGCATCGCGGCACGGCGTTGAAACCGCTACGCATGATGATTATGGGCATACCCAACGTCGGCAAATCGACCCTGATGAATGCGCTGCTGAAAAAGAAGGTGGCCAAGGTCGGCGACGAACCGGCGGTGACCAAGACCCAGCAGCGGCTTTACCTCGGCAACAACATGGTGCTGATCGACACGCCCGGCATGTTGTGGCCGAAGATCGAGCATCCTACCGATGGTTTGATGTTGGCCGCCAGTCATGCCATCGGCAGCAATGCCTTGATCGAAGAAGAGGTCGCGACCTTCCTCGCCGATGTGCTGCTGACGCGCTATCCGCAACTGCTGAAGGCGCGCTACGGCTTTGCGCTGGAAGGCGTGGATGCCGTCGGCGTGATCGAAGGCATTGCCCAGCGTCGTGGTTTCCGATTGAAGGGCGGCGAGCCGGATTTCGAGAAGGCGTCGCATACCTTGCTGCAGGATTACCGCAGCGGCGCGCTCGGACGGATTAGTTTGGAGACGCCGGCCAGTCGGGAGGAATTGCTGGCGAGTTATCGTGCGCCGGAAAAGCTTGGGCTGGAGCTGGAAAGCGAAGACGAGTCCGGTAGCGAAGGGTAGAAAGCTATTTTTTGTTTTCGAATCTTGGCTGTGATTTCTGAATCCATTCAGACTGGTTGAGCCTCTGGTTCCTAGAATGACCCTTCAATCAATCTACTGTTGGGCACTTGAGTATTCAATGCTACCAACACGAAAGGTCTTATTGATTTCAGACATGACCTCGCCCATCTCACCGGTCTTGAGGTCAAGTGCCAAGAGTTCCCATTTGGAGCGAAAAGCAAACTGAACAATGGAGACTCCAAATGGCGCGCTGACGTCTGTGGCGGACAAATCAAAGTAATGTAGATAGGTTCGGACTTGTTGCCAAGCTCCAGCTTCTGTGTCATGAGCTACCCAGTGCTGCCAAATTTCCTGCGGTTCCTTGATTGTGTTCGCAAGTACCTTGGCGTATCGCCGCTGCTCTGACGAAAGCGCTAGAACTAGACTGTTCACTTGCGCAGTCGAGAACTGGATGAGCACTCCAGCAACGTCTTTGAACTCGACTAACGACCCATGTTGTCCCAAGCTATTCTCCAACTGTGATGGCTGATACGAATGAAGGCGCCCAACGTTGAGTTCAGCGGTGAGCCAAAGCGCAGCTTTGGCGAGTCCGCTGGAACGTAATGTTATGTTTCGTCATTTTTTGGAACGACTACGAAACGCTCTGTGTTTTCGAGTACGCGCGCCCAATTCTGAGCAATTTTTTGCTGAAACTCCGCGTCATCAACATGGCCTTGAGGAACATAGAATTTATCAAGGTCTGTTTGGGAAAGACGGAAATAACGCAGTTCTGCCGCCATGGCCGTTAGGAGTTCAAGCCAAGTGTGATCTCTCTCCTGTCCAGGAGGCTGAGAGAGCAAGGCGTAATACTTGTGCCAAAGGTTCTTGATTGTGGGGCTGTCAGAAAATACAACGTCGATTTTGTTTAGGGCTTGCGCTAATTGCGGCGAAACTCGAAGCGATTTTCGTTCCGCCATAAGCGCAAGAAACAATTGCAACTTGGCATCTCGACGTTCTTTGCGACCTTGGAACCAAAGAGTGAATAGAACGCCTGCCAGTGGGCCAAGAAATATTGCAACGGCTGTGATCCATGTTTGGATTTTCTGGATTTCGAGTGTGGCAATAGCAATTTGGTCAGGTGTCATGGCGTGGCCGAAGGAACATAACTTGATTTAATTTGCATTTTGGTAAATTAACCAGCCAGAGGAAATAAGGAAAGCTCTGGCCGATCCTTCAGGAACCCGCATGGCCATTGATTCTCGCCGGATGCGCGAAGAATATGCAGGGTATAACCAAAAGAACAAAAGCGTCAATCTCGAAAGTACAGACCGCCCGCTTTGTGGAATGAGGATAGCAGGCATCAAGGTCAGCAACTGACTTGCGCTGCGGAAATCGCAATACGGCTTTAATGTTTATACAAAAAATACTTGGCACAGCTATTTTTTGTTTATACAATAAAAGAAATGGACTACGAATTCGACCCAGCCAAAGACGAAAGCAACCTCGACAAGCATGGTTTGTCGTTGGCCGATGCCGAAGGCTTTGAGTGGGAAACAGCCGTAGTTCGTGAGGACGCACGCAAGCAGTATGCCGAGCAACGGTTGGAAGCGACCGGACTAATTGGTGACCGGCTGCATGTGATGGTCTATTGTTTGCGCGGTGATGCCGTTCGAGTCATCAGCCTTCGCAAGGCCAACCTAAGAGAGGTGACGCGTTATGTTGAAAACTAAATCAGGGCGTGTCGTTCACATGCCAACACCAGAAGAGGACGCTGCCATCAATGCGGACATCGCTGCTGACCCCGATGCGCGAGAGCTTGATGCGGAGTGGTTCGCAAAGGCAAAACCTGCAAGCGAGGCGCTGCCGCCTGAGATGTACGCCACGTTGGTTGCCAAGCGTCCACGCGGTCGTCCGAAGGCCGACGAAACCAAGGTGTTCACGGCGATTCGCCTAGATGCTGACTTGCTGGAAGCCTTCAAGGCTACCGGCAAAGGTTGGCAGACCCGCGTGAATGCCGCCTTGCGCCAGTTCATCGCCGAGCATCCAATTAGCCGCTAACCGGCTGCGCAAACGCAAAAAGCATCCCCGCGTCCAGCGACAAAAACGTCAATCGCAGCAAATTGATCGTCACGCTAGTCCCATGAAAAAAAGCCTGCAAGGCTCACACCCTGCAGGCTTTTTCATTCGGGTAGCAAGAGACTCGTATCCCTTGCCGCACCTAGGTGAATCAGGCAATTACATCATGCCGCCCATGCCACCCATGCCGCCCATACCACCCATGCCTTCCATGCCGCCGCCACCTGCCGGCTTGTCTTCGACCATTTCGGCCACGGCGCAGTCGGTGGTCAGCATCAGGCCGGCGATCGACGCGGCATTTTGCAGAGCCGAACGGGTGACCTTGGCCGGGTCCAGCACGCCCATTTCCACCATGTCGCCATAGGTGCCGTTGGCGGCGTTGTAACCGAAGTTACCTTTGCCTTCCAGAACCTTGTTGACGACGACCGAAGCTTCGTCACCGGCATTGGTGACGATCATGCGCAGCGGTTCTTCGATGGCGCGCAGGACGATCTTGATGCCGGCATCTTGGTCGGCGTTGTCGCCTTTGACGCTGACGGCAGCGCGCGCGCGCAGCAGCGCGACGCCGCCGCCGGGAACGATGCCTTCTTCAACGGCTGCGCGGGTTGCGTGCAGCGCGTCTTCGACGCGGGCTTTCTTTTCTTTCATTTCGACTTCGGTGGCAGCGCCTACTTTGATGACGGCAACACCGCCTGCCAGCTTGGCAACGCGCTCTTGCAGTTTTTCACGGTCGTAGTCGGAAGTGGCTTCCTCGATCTGCACGCGGATTTGCTTGACGCGGGCTTCGATGGCAGCGGCTTGACCGGCGCCGTCGATGACGGTGGTGTTTTCCTTGCCGATTTCGATGCGCTTGGCTTGGCCGAGATCGTTCAGCGTGACTTTTTCCAAAGTCAGGCCGACTTCTTCTGCGATCACTTGACCGCCGGTCAGGATCGCGATGTCTTCCAGCATGGCCTTGCGGCGGTCGCCGAAGCCCGGCGCTTTGACTGCGCAGGTTTTCAGGATGCCGCGGATGTTGTTCACCACCAGAGTCGCCAGCGCTTCGCCTTCGATGTCTTCGGCGATGATGAGCAGCGGGCGGCCAGCCTTGGCGACTTGTTCCAGTACCGGCAGCAGGTCACGGATGTTCGAGATTTTTTTGTCGAACAACAGGATGAACGGGTTGTCCAGCAGGGCAA
>JAFECY010000053.1 GCA_018241865.1 Pseudomonadota bacterium
GAGCAACGCATCGACAACAAGATCATTCGTCCGAGCGCGAACTATGTCGGGCCGGAAGATTTAAAGTTTGTGCCGATCAAAAATCGCAAGTAGGCATTGTTGAACCACGGCGAACACGGCGGGCAGGGCGAAAACCCAATCCATTGCAGAGGAGCGGGAATTGTTTTTCCGCCGTGATCGCCGTGTCCGCCGTGGTAAATGGTTTTTACATCTTGCCTCTTATCTGAACCTACTTCCTGGACTGAAGCCATGAACACCGCCTACCGCAAAAACCTCCCCGGCACCAAGCTGGATTACTTCGATGCCCGCGAAGCCGTCAACGCGATTCAGCCCAACGCGTGGGACAAGCTGCCGTACACTTCGCGCGTGCATGCCGAAAATTTGGTGCGTCGCTGCGATCCCGCCATCCTCACCGATTCTCTGAAGCAGTTGATCGAGGTCAAACGCGAGCGCGACTTTCCTTGGTTCCCGGCGCGGGTGGTGTGTCATGACATCCTTGGTCAGACTGCGCTGGTGGATCTTGCCGGCCTGCGCGACGCCATCGCCGATCAAGGCGGCGATCCGGCCAAAGTGAATCCGGTGGTGCCGGTGCAATTGATCGTCGATCATTCGCTGGCGGTGGAATGCGGCGGTTTTGATCCCGATGCCTTCGCCAAAAATCGCGCCATTGAAGATCGCCGTAATGAAGATCGTTTTCACTTCATCGAGTGGACCAAGGAAGCGTTCAAGAACGTCGATGTGATTCCGGCCGGCAACGGTATCATGCACCAGATCAATCTGGAAAAAATGTCGCCGGTGATCCATAACGATAATGGCGTCGCCTATCCCGATACCTGCGTCGGCACCGACTCGCACACGCCGCACGTCGATGCACTGGGTGTGATTGCCGTCGGCGTCGGCGGCCTCGAAGCGGAGAACGTTATGCTAGGCCGCGCTTCGTGGATGCGCCTGCCGGAAATCGTCGGCGTCGAGTTGTCCGGCAAGCGCCAGCCGGGCATCACCGCCACCGACATCGTGCTGGCCTTGACCGAGTTTTTACGCAAATCGAAAGTGGTGGGTTCCTATCTCGAGTTCTACGGCGCAGGCGCAAGCTCGCTGACGCTGGGCGACCGCGCCACCATTTCCAACATGGCGCCGGAATACGGCGCGACTGCGGCGATGTTCTCCATCGACCAGCAGACGCTCGATTATTTGAAACTGACCGGCCGCACCGAAGAACAACTGAAACTGGTCGAGACCTACGCCAAGGAAGCCGGCTTGTGGTCGGACACCTTGAAAAATGCGCAGTACGAGCGCGTGTTGAAGTTCGACCTGTCTAGCGTTGTGCGCAATATGGCCGGGCCATCCAACCCGCACGCACGCGTGGCGACCACTGATCTGGCGGCCAAGGGCATCGCTGGCAAGTGGGAAGAAATTCCGGGTCAGATGCCGGACGGCGCGGTCATCATTGCTGCTATCACCAGTTGCACCAACACCTCCAACCCGCGCAACGTGATTGCCGCTGCGCTGCTGGCGCGTAACGCCAATAAGCTGGGTTTAACGCGCAAGCCGTGGGTGAAGTCTTCGCTGGCGCCCGGCTCGAAGGCTGTCGAGTTGTATCTGGACGAGGCCGGCCTGACCGAAGATTTGGAAAAACTCGGCTTCGGCATCGTCGCGTTTGCCTGCACTACTTGTAATGGCATGTCCGGCGCGCTCGATCCGAAAATCCAGCAAGAGATCATAGCCCGTGACCTGTACGCCACCGCCGTGTTGTCGGGCAACCGCAATTTCGATGGCCGTATCCACCCGTATGCGAAGCAGGCTTTTCTCGCTTCGCCGCCGTTAGTGGTGGCGTATGCGATCGCCGGCACGGTACGTTTCGACATCGAGCGCGATTCCTTTGGTGCCGACGCGAACGGCAAACCGATTTTGTTGAAAGACCTGTGGCCGAGCGATGAAGAAATCGACGCCATCGTCAAGGCCAGCGTCAAGCCGGAGCAGTTCAACAAGGTCTATATTCCGATGTTCGAGAAGCGCGCTGCTTCCGGCGAAAAAATCACGCCGTTGTACGACTGGCGTCCGCAATCGACCTACATCCGTCGTCCGCCCTATTGGGAGGGCGCGCTGGCAGGCGAGCGCACGCTGAAAGGCATGCGTCCGCTGGCGGTGCTGCCGGATAACATCACCACCGACCACCTGTCGCCGTCCAATGCAATTCTGTTGGATAGCGCAGCCGGCGCATACTTGGCGAAGATGGGTTTGCCGGAAGAGGACTTCAATTCTTACGCGACGCATCGCGGCGACCACTTGACGGCGCAGCGCGCCACCTTCGCCAACCCGCAACTGGTCAACGAAATGGCTGTGGTCGATGGCAAAGTGAAAAAAGGTTCGCTGGCACGTGTCGAGCCGGAAGGCAAAGTCATGCGTATGTGGGAAGCGATTGAAACCTACATGGAACGCAAGCAGCCGTTGATTATCGTTGCCGGCGCTGACTACGGTCAGGGTTCCTCGCGCGACTGGGCGGCCAAGGGTGTGCGTCTGGCTGGCGTGGAAGTGATCGCGGCCGAAGGCTTCGAGCGCATCCATCGCACTAATTTGATCGGCATGGGCGTGTTACCTTTGGAATTTAAACCGGGCACGACGCGCTTGACGTTGCAGATCGATGGCACCGAAACCTATGACGTGATCGGCCAGTTGAAACCGCGCGCGGATTTGATGCTGGTGATGACACGCAAAAACGGCGAGCGCGTGGAAGTGCCGATGACTTGCCGACTCGACACCGCCGAAGAAGTGTCGGTGTATGAAGCGGGTGGCGTGCTGCAGCGCTTCGCGCAGGATTTTTTGGCATCGGCGCAGGCGGCTTGAAAACCCATCGAACCACGGCGAACACGGCGGGTACAGTGAGCACGGCGAAAAACTAATAATCTTCGGGTTTCGCCGTGTCGCCGTGTTCGCCGTGGTTCAAGATTTTTTTATGAAATCATGACCCATCAACCTCAAACCAAAATCCCCGCCACCTACATCCGTGGCGGCACCAGCAAAGGCGTTTTCTTCCGTCTGCAGGATTTGCCCGAACGTTGTCAGACGCCGGGCGTAGCGCGCGACAAACTTTTCATGCGCGTGATCGGCAGCCCCGATCCGTATTCGGCGCACATCGACGGCATGGGCGGCGCAACGTCCTCCACTTCCAAGTGCGTCATCCTCTCCAAAAGCACGGTGCCCGATCACGATGTGGATTATCTTTACGGTCAGGTTTCCATCGACAAGGCTTTCGTGGATTGGAGCGGCAACTGCGGCAATCTCTCCACAGCCGCAGGCGCGTTCGCGATTCACGCAGGTCTCGTCGATCCTGCGCGCATCCCGCAAAACGGCGTCTGCGTCGTCCGTATCTGGCAAGCCAATATCCAAAAAACCATCATCGCCCATGTGCCGGTCACCAATGGCCAAGTGCAGGAAACCGGTGATTTTGAACTGGATGGCGTGACCTTTCCAGCCGCTGAAATTGTGCTGGAGTTCATCGACCCTTCCGACGATGCAGAAGAGGGTGGCGCCATGTTCCCGACCGGTCATCTGGTGGACGACTTGGAAGTGCCGGGCGTCGGTACGTTCAAGGCCACGATGATTTCCGCCGGCATTCCTACCGTGTTCGTGAATGCCGAAGAAATCGGCTACACCGGTACCGAGCTGCGCGAGCAGATCAATACCGATGCAGCAGCATTGGCCAAATTTGAAAAAATTCGGGTGGCCGGCGCTTTACGCATGGGACTCATCAAAACGCCGGAAGAAGCTGCGACTCGTCAGCACACGCCGAAAATCGCTTTCGTTGCCCAGCCTAAGGATTACAAAGCATCCAGCGGCAAGGAAGTGAAAGCCGCTGAAGTCGATCTATTAGTACGCGCTTTGTCGATGGGCAAGCTGCATCACGCGATGATGGGCACGGCCGCCGTCGCCATCGGTACGGCAGCGGCGATTCCCGGTACCTTGGTGAATATCGCTGCCGGCGGCGGCGAGCGAGAATCCGTGCGTTTCGGTCATCCCTCCGGCACCTTGCGCGTTGGCGCAGAAGCGGCTTTGGTCAATGGCGAATGGACTGTGACCAAGGCTATCATGAGCCGCAGTGCGCGCATTTTGATGGAAGGTTGGGTGCGCGTACCCGGTGACGTATTCTGACGGCGCGGCAGTCACAGACTTTCCTCGTTGAAATGCACATATGCTGGAGGCGGAACGTCTTTTCCCCGTCGGATTCAGTTGCGGTAAATTATTTTCCGCAACAGCAAAAACTCTGGTTTTTCTGTTCTAAAATGATTTTTTGCCGGATTCACGGTGAAAATCAAAGCAGTCAGGTAAGGCGCTTGTGCAAGATCATTGAATCAGTTTTGAGGATAGGCTTGTCGCAGTAGTCTGCATGGCTTTATGAATATTAATCGTGTTGATGCAGGAGAACCAATGCGACTCGCGAATAAGGTTTCAATCATCACTGGTGCGGCTCAGGGCATCGGTCAGGCAACCGCGCTGAAATTTGCCAAAGAAGGCGCAAAAGTCGTGGTGTGCGACATGAATCAGGCAGGCGTGGATGCTGTCGTTAAACAGATTCACGAGCAAGGCGGCGAAGCCATCGGGTTTTCCGTTGACGTAACCAAGCCAGACACCATTGCCGCTGCAGTCAGCGGCACCATGGCCAAGTACGGCCGTATCGACACGCTGATTAACAACGCCGGCATCGTGATGGATTCCACCTTGCGCAAGATGACCGAAGCGCAGTGGGATAAAGTGATCGACGTTAACCTGAAAGGCGTGTTCAACTGCACCAAGGCTGTGGTTGACATCATGCTCGAGCAAAAGTCGGGCACCATCCTGATTACTTCCTCCATCGTCGGTCTGTTCGGCAATTTCGGTCAAACCAACTATGCCGCCACCAAATTCGGCGTGATCGGCATGGCCAAAACTTGGACCCGCGAACTGGGCCGCAAGGGCATCCGCGTCAACTGCGTATGCCCCGGTTTCATCGCCACCAGCATCCTGAAAGACATGCCGGCCGATGTCATCAAGTCGATGGAAGACAAGGTACCGCTGGCGCGTCTGGGTCAA
>JAFECY010000054.1 GCA_018241865.1 Pseudomonadota bacterium
CCGGTGCCGATCTCAGCACAGTCGAGGCGCGTCGCGCTGCCATGGTCGGCGATACGGCGGCGATTTTTAGCGTGAGCGGTCTGATGGAAAAAATCCTGCAGCGGGAAGGCTGGGCGGACGACAATTCCTTGTCCATCAGTTTGTATGCGGCCGATTCCGCGAAGGAGTCTGAGCTGGTTTACCGCATCGGTGGCGCGCCGATGGCACAGCCGAATGGGTTGCTGCCGAACTGGTTGTTGCGCGATCAGATGCATTCCATAGCGCGAAAATTCGATGTCGCCGGGCAGTCTTGGTACATGGTGGTATCAGCACCACCGAGTGGTTTGCTTGCCGGACAGCATGGTTCCTTGTATGTATTGATTGGGGGCATGCTGTTTAGTCTATTGGCGGCGGCTTATATCCAGATACTGGGGTCGCGCAATGCCAGTGTGGAGAAGCTGGTCGAAGAACGCACTGCCGAGGCGCGCCTCGCCAATGAACAATTGACGCACGATATCGCCATCCGCATTCACACGGAAAAAGAATTGCAGCTTCGCCAGCTTGCCATCGAATCCAGTCAGAATGCGATCATCATCACCAGCGCCCTGCCGCCGACTTATCCGATCGAATACGTCAACCCCGCTTTTGAGCGTATGACTGGCTATGCTGCCGACGAGATATTAGGCAAAAGTATGCGCGTGCTGTGTCGTGACGACACGAAGCAGCCCGGCATCGCCGAGTTCAAGATGGCGACGATCGAGCAGCGCGAAGGGCACGCCGTCATCCGCTGCTATCGCAAGGATGGCAGTTTGTTCTGGAACGATCTGTACACCTCGCCGGTACGCGATGCCGATGGCAAGGTCACGCATTTCGTCGCCGCCCAGTACGACATCACTGACATGAAGCGTTACGAGGCCGAGCTGGAATTTCAGGCCAATCAAGATACGCTGACCGGGTTGGCCAACCGCAACCTGCTGCGCGATCGTTTGCAGCAGGCGCTGGCTTATGCCGCCCGCTACAACCATCCGGTCTGGGTGATCTACATCGATCTCGATCGCTTCAAGTTCATCAACGACACGCTGGGTTTGGCCGCCGGCGACATCTTGCTCAAACAGGTGGCGGTGCGCCTGCATGAATGTCTGCGTGAAACCGATACTATCGCGCGTCTGGCAGCGGATGAGTTCGTGCTGGTGCTGCCTGAGCGCACCAACGAAAATCAAGCGATCCATATCATTCAGCGCATCATGGAGTCGATCACCAAACCATTCACGATCGAAGGCCACGAATTTTTCATCACCTGCAGTGCTGGCATGGCGGTGTATCCAACGGATGGCGATGACGCCGACACCTTGCTCAAGCATGCCGATCTGGCGATGTATCGTGCCAAGGAAACTGGCCGCAACAATTCCCAGTTTTATACGCCGGCGATGAACGAACGCGCGCTGGAACGTCTGCGCCTCGAAGGCGATTTGCGTACGGCGTTGGAATACAAACAGTTCGAGTTGCATTACCAACCGCAGGTTGATTTGTTGAGTGGCCGCATCATTGGCATGGAAGCGTTGATTCGCTGGAATCATCCTCTGTACGGCATGGTGCCGCCCGGTCGCTTCATCGCGCTGGCGGAAGAAACCGGCCTGATCGTGCCGATTGGCGCGTGGGTGGTGCGCACTGCTTGTCAGCAGCTCAAAGTTTGGCAGGATGCTGGCTACGACCAACTGCGTATGGCGGTTAACCTGTCGGCACGGCAGTTCGCTCAACATGATTTGGTCGAATCGATCGCTGCTGTGCTGAAGGAATTTTCCCTCAAGCCAGAATTATTGGAAATCGAACTGACCGAAAGTTTGGTGATGACCGACATCGATCAAGCGATCCGCATCCTGCGTGATTTCGCTGCGCTGGGTGTGCAAGTGTCGATCGATGATTTCGGCACCGGCTACTCCAGTCTGTCTTATCTCAAGCGACTGCCGATCGATGTGATGAAGATCGACCAGTCCTTCGTGCGTGATATTTCGGTTGATCCCGACGATGCTGCCATTGTCGCCACCATCATTTCGTTGGCGCATAACCTGCGTCTGCATGTGATTGCCGAGGGTGTGGAAACGGCAGAGCAGCTGCAATACCTGCGGCAACACAACTGTGACGCGATCCAAGGCTATTATTTCAGCAAGCCGGTGCCGGCTGACCAGTTCGAACTGTTGCTGCGGCAAGGTAAGCGGCTGAGTGTCGATGGTGCATCGGCTGCCGCATCTTCCTGAGTATGTACTCATCCTGATAGAAGCAATGACGAATTCCCATCGACACGATCATGCGCATGCTCATGCTCATGCTCATGCACACGATCACCATCACCATGCACCGGTCGCGGGACATGAACGCGCCTTCCTGATTGCCATCATTCTGAATTCCATCTTCGTAGCGGTCGAATTCACCTATGGCTTGATAGCTGATTCAACCGCCCTCATGGCCGATGCTGGGCACAATCTATCTGATGTGTTGGCGCTGGGACTGGCTTGGGGCGCGGCGCTATTGGCCAAACGACAGCCGAGCAATCGCTATACCTACGGCTTGCGTAGCAGTTCGATCATCGCCGCTTTACTCAATGCCATGTTGTTGTTGCTGGTTTGCGGTGCAATCGCTTGGGAAGCGGTGCGCCGCTTCGCCGCGCCGGAGCCGGTCGCCGGCATGACGGTGGCGGTGGTGGCCGCCATCGGCATCGTCATCAATGGTGGTTCGGCCTTGCTGTTCATGGCCGGTAGCAAAAATGACCTGAACTTGCGCGGTGCTTACTTGCACATGGCGGCCGACGCTGCCGTGTCGCTCGGCGTGTTGATCGCCGGTGTGGTGATGCTGGCCACCGGCTGGACGTGGCCCGACCCAGTGATTAGCTTGGTCATCGTCGCGGTGGTGTTGTTCAGTACATGGGGACTGTTGCGTGATGCCCTGCAACTGTCATTGAACGCCGTGCCGCCACATATCGATCCTGAGGCGGTGGCGGCTTTCTTGGCGCAACAACCGGGCGTGGTAGCCATGCACGATTTGCATATCTGGGGCATGAGTACTACGGAGAGTGCGCTGACTGCCTCCCTAGAAATGCCGCAAGGGCATCCTGGCGACGACTTCATTGACGAACTGGCGGCGCGGTTGGAACAGGAATTCGCGATTCACCACAGCACGCTGCAGATACGGCAAGGACCGGGAGCACAGGCTTGCGCGTTGATCGAACAAAAATCCGCAGAGGAATCGGTCAGGTAAAGCGCGCCACTATTTTTCTCGACCAGAATGAGGGGGCATCATGGCAAACGTCCGTACCGAAAAAGACAGCTTCGGCCCCATCGATGTGCCGGCAGACCACCTGTGGGGTGCGCAGACCCAGCGTTCGCTGGCCTTCTTTCACATATCCGATGAGCGCATGCCGGAACAGTTGATCCTAGCGCTGGCGGAAGTCAAGCGCGCTTGCGCGCAAGCCAATCATGCGCTCGGCCGACTCGATGCCGCCAAGGCCGATGCCATCGTGCAGGCGGCCGATGAGGTGATGGCGCGTCAGCACAGCAATGAATTTCCGTTGTCGGTCTGGCAGACCGGCTCCGGCACACAGAGCAACATGAACGTCAACGAAGTGCTGGCCAATCGCGCATCTGAATTGCTGGGCGGCGAGCGTGGCGAACGACGATTGGTGCATCCGAACGACGATGTCAACCTCGGCCAATCTTCCAACGACATTTTTCCCACCGCCATGCATGTGGCTGCCGTTGTCGCCATCGAGCGGACGCTGCTGCCGGCGCTGCACGATTTGCGCGCGATGCTGGAGGCGAAGTCGCACGCCTTCGCTGGCATCGTCAAAATCGGCCGCACGCATCTGCAAGACGCTACACCGCTGACGCTCGGGCAGGAATTTTCCGGCTATGTCGCGCAATTAACGTTAGCGGAAAATGCGATCCGCGCGAGTTTGCCGGCGCTGTGCCAACTGGCTGCTGGCGGCACGGCGGTCGGCACAGGGCTGAACACCCACGCCGAATTTGGCGTGCGTGTTGCTGCCGGTCTGGCGCAGCGGCTCGGCTTGCCCTTCGTCAGCGCGCCCAACAAATTTGCCGCGCTGGCCGGACACGAGGCGCTGCTGGCCGCGCATGGTGGTTTGAAGACATTAGCGGCCAGCTTGATGAAGATCGCCAACGACATTCGCTGGCTGGCCTCCGGCCCGCGTTCCGGGTTGGGCGAAATCGCCATTCCTGAAAATGAACCCGGTAGCTCCATCATGCCGGGCAAAGTGAATCCGACGCAGGCCGAGGCGCTGACCATGTTGTGTTGTCAGGTGATGGGCAACGATGTGGCGATCGGCATCGGCGGCGCGTCCGGCAACTTCGAGCTGAACGTGTTCAAACCGTTGATCGCGCACAATTTTCTGCAAAGCGTGCGCTTGTTGGCCGATGGCATGCGTAGTTTCGAGGCGCATTGCGTGCGTGGTATCGAAGCCAAACAGGATCGCATCGCCGAATTGATGGAACGTTCGTTGATGTTGGTGACTGCGTTGGCACCGCATATCGGCTACGACCGTGCCGCGCAGATCGCCAAGCAGGCGCACAAGCAGGGCACGACCCTGAAGGAAGCGGCGCTGGCGCTCGGCTACGTCAGCGCCGAGGATTTCGAGCGTTGGGTGCGGCCGGAACACATGACACGACCGGATTAGCGAGGCATATTTCCGATAAGCATCACGCGCGACTTCTCGCATTGCCAAGCGGTAGCGATTCCGCCCATAATGCGCTCAGTTTATTTTCTGTCATTCATTTTTGTTGCATAGGTTGAAGGAGGTCTCGTGGCTCGACATCATTGCGGCGCGGAAAACGCCGATCACGTCAAATTCTGTAGTGGCTGCGGCGAGAAGCTGCCAGTCGCGGCACCGGTGGCGGAGTCTGCGACCAATGCGTGCCCAGTTTGCGCGACGCCGAACAAACCCGGCGCGAAATTTTGCGGCAAGTGCGGCGCTGGCATGAACGTTGTGGCTGCAGCGGCTGCACCTGTCTCCGCTCCTGTTTCGTCGCCAGCACCCGCACCCGCCGATGTCGCGCAACCAAGCTTGATTCCAGAACCGGCAATTGCACCACCAGCACCAGCAGCTACAGCGAAAATCGCCACATCGACCGCATCGGCTGTTCCACCTACCACCCGCGCCGCAAGCATTCCCGATGCCGCGCCCGGCGGTAACAAGAACGCCATCATGGTGTTGATCGGCGCGGTGCTGGTGGCCGCGTTGGCGCTCGGCGGTTGGTGGATGTTCGGCAAGAAAACTGGCACGGACGCTGCTGCCTCCACGCAGGAAACATCGTCGGCATCGGCAATGGCATCCGCCTCGGCCTCGGCTGAATCTGCAGCCGCTTCCGCTTCAGCTTCTGACAGCGCGTCGAACGATGCATCGGCTAGCGCAACAGCGGCCGCGAGCGAATCGGCCGACGCCAAACCAGCCACGCCGCAACCGGATCCTGCCGCCGATCAAAAGGCCGCCAAGGATGAGCAAGCCATGAAAGACGAACAGGCTGCCAGGGACGAGAAGGCGCGTCATCTGCGCGAAGAACGCACTCGCAAGAAGGCCGAGCAGGAAGCGCAGCGGCGCGACGCGGAAGCCGCGCGTCGTCGTGAAGCCGATGAACGCGCACGCGCCGACGAAGCAAACCGCGCCCGCCAGCAACAGCAAGCTGCCGGTGGTTCGGTGCAACAGACTTGCGCCAATGCCGGCAACGCGATCATGCGCAACCTGTGCGAAACCCGCGAATGCTCACGCCCGAGTTTGTTCAACACCGCCTACTGTGTCGAATTCAGGCGGCGCTACAACCAAAACAACAACAATAACGACCTGCATTTCTGATTGCCATCCACCGCACGACCACACCAAAAAAGGGGAAATCGATGACTCAATCCACCACCACACCACGTTCCGCGCCGCTACTGTCCGCGCTTGATTCGCTGCTGGCGGCGATTAGCGCTTACCGCAATTTGCGCGCCATCGCCTTGATGGGCATGACCTTTATTGCGGCGGCGATCGTCGCAGCGCTATTTGGTGTGTTAGCCAATGTCACCAACACCGCTTTCGTAGCCGCACTGGGCGGCTTGTTGGCGATGCTGACCGTGCTGTACGGTGCGAACGCAGTCGGCATCATGCTGATGCGCGACGCGCAAGAGCAGGAACCGTGCGGCATCATGGACGCAGTCATGCAATCGTTGTTCACGACCCATCGTTTGATCGCGGTCGCTTTCTTGGAAGGCTTGATCGTGTTGGCGGCGGTGCTGGTGGTTTTGCTGGCGCTGTTGATCTGCAAAATTCCCGGTTTGGGCCCGGTGCTGTTTACGGTGGTCTTCCCCTTGTCGGCCGTGTTCCTCGGCATGTTGGTGTTCGCGCTGTTCTACGTCATGTTCCCGCTGGCTGGTCCGGCGGTTTGGACCGGCTGCAATACCTTCCAAGTGCTGGCGCGGCTGAACATGTTGGCGCGTCGCCGTTTGCTTGAAGTCGTCACCCAGCAGATCGTGTTGTTCATCATCGTTGGCTTTGTCGCTGGCGTTATTTTTTCGATGGTTATGATCGGCTTTGGCATGGCTACGGGTTTGTCGGCAGCGGTGGTGGGCTTCGGCGGCGGCTTGGGCGGCATGCTGAATCCGTATGC
>JAFECY010000055.1 GCA_018241865.1 Pseudomonadota bacterium
CGATGGCCGATTTCAATTGCTGCAAGGCTTCTTGCGGGCTGCCCTTGCTGTCGAAACCGTTGAATTCAAACGTATGACCGCCGGCCCATTTTTCCCGGTTGGCTAAATCGGCCATGCTTTGCCAACTCTTCAACACGTTCTGGCCGACGGGTGCGAACGGCCCGGACAAGGCTTCAATAAAGGCGACGCGCACGTTGTCGGCAAAAGCGGCTGGTGCGGTGAGTGCCAGCGGCAAAATAGCAGCCGACATTAGAAAGCGAGGGAATTTCATCATGACGTTCAATATTTTGTTTATGTGTCTCTTACCAGCGTCAGAATATCGGCCGATTTCTAGGCTGTAAAGTAAATAATTCACAGCCATTTTTTTAACAACCGCTCATAACTTCCAACCGGTAACGTCAGGTAAGTCATGCCTGCCTCCGTAATACAGCAGGCACAAAACCCGCACCATGATGGGGCGGATGAATTTCTGCCACAATGTCTTCGTTTTATTGTTCCTCGTCCTAAGGAATTGCCATGACTGTCGCCGGACAACAAGCTGTCCGCCACCGCCTTTCCGCCCTGCCACTCACGCACTCGTTCGCCGATCTGCCGCCGGCTTTTTACACCCGGCTGCAGCCGACGCCCTTGCGCGCCCCTTATTTGGTTTGCGCCAGCGCACCGGCAGCGGCCTTGATCGGGCTCGATCCATCGGAGTTCGATCAGCCGGATTTCACCGATATTTTTTGCGGCAATCACATCCTGCCGCAATCGCGTCCTTTGTCTGCCGTCTATTCCGGCCACCAATTCGGCGTTTGGGCTGGTCAGCTCGGCGATGGTCGCGCCATTCTGTTGGGCGAAGCCGGTGACGGCACGCAGGCACAAGAAATACAACTCAAGGGAGCCGGCCTCACGCCCTACTCGCGCATGGGCGACGGCCGCGCCGTGCTGCGTTCATCGATCCGCGAATATCTCTGCTCGGAAGCGATGGCCGGCCTCGGCATTCCGACCTCGCGTGCATTGTGTGTGGTCGGATCGGACGATCTGGTCATGCGCGAACAGCCGGAAACCGCTGCCGTCGCCACCCGGCTTGCGCCCAGCTTCATTCGCTTCGGCTCCTTTGAACATTGGTTCTACCACGAGCGGCCGGAAGAACTGAAGATATTGGCCGATTACGTCATCGATCGCTTTTATCCCGATCTGCGCGATGCCGCCCGACCCTACCATGCGCTACTGCGCGAGGTAACGCGCCGCACTGCGCACCTGATGGCGCAATGGCAGGCGGTCGGCTTCATGCATGGTGTGATGAACACCGACAATATGTCGATCCTCGGCCTCACCATCGACTACGGTCCCTTCGGCTTCATGGAAGCCTTCGACCTCAATCACATCTGCAACCACAGCGACCAAGGCGGTCGTTATGCGTATGCGATGCAGCCGCAGATCGGCCACTGGAATTGCTTTGCGCTCGGTCAAGCCATGTTGCCGCTAATCGGCTCGGTCGATGAGGTCAAGGCAGCGCTGGCACATTATTCGGAAGATTACCGTCTCAAACTGGACGCTTTGCTGCACGCCAAACTGGGGCTACGGACGACGCAGGAAGACGACAAGACGCTGATCGATGCCATGTTTGCGTTGATGCAAGCCACCCATGTCGATTTCACGCTATTTTTCCGGCACCTGTGCAATTTGCAAATGGAACAGCCAACTAGCGACGAACCGATTCGGGATTTATTCATCGACCGTCCCGCCTTCGATGCTTGGGCGAGCCAGTACCGACAACGACTGCGCCGAGAAAATAGTCAAGATAAGGAGCGTCAACGCGCCATGCAAGCAGTGAATCCTCGATATGTGCTGCGGAACTATCTAGCGCAAATCGCCATCGAAAAAGCGCAAAGCAAGGATTTTTCGGAAATCGAAAATTTGCGTAAGGTTTTGGCGCACCCGTTCGACGAACAGCCGGAACATCACCATTACGCCGCTCTACCGCCGGACTGGGCTAATCAATTAGAAGTGAGTTGCTCATCATGACAGACAAAGTACGCAAGACCGACGCCGAATGGCGCGCCGCGCTCGACCCGATGGAATACGACGTCACGCGCCACGCCGCCACCGAACGCGCCTTCACCGGCCGCTACTGGGACCACCACGAGCACGGCATCTATACTTGCGTGTGTTGCGGCACGCCGCTGTTTGCATCCGATACCAAGTTCGATTCCGGCTGCGGCTGGCCCAGCTATTTCCGCCCGCTGAATCCAGACAACGTCATCGAGAAAGTTGACCGCACTCATGGCATGATACGCACCGAAGTGCTGTGCAATGTTTGTGACGCCCATCTTGGCCACGTTTTCCCCGATGGGCCGAAACCGACCGGACTGCGTTACTGCATCAACTCAGCCTCGCTGCGCTTCGATCCGCAACCAGAGAAAGATTCCAACGCATCATGAAGTTTTTATTTGACCTGTTTCCCGTCATCCTGTTTTTCGGCATGTTCAAATGGGGCGAAAGCAATCCCGCTGCCGCGCATGACTTAGTAAATCAAACTCTGTCCGGCGTTATTTCCGGCGGCAGTATCACTCTCGCCCAAGCGCCGATCATGCTGGCGACCGTGGTCGCCATCCTCGCCACGGTGCTGCAAATCCTTTACCTGCTGGCGCGTCGCAAAAAAATCGACGCCATGCTCTGGGTATCGCTGGCGATCATCACATTCTTCGGTGGCGCCACCATCTACTTCCACAATGACACCTTCATCAAGTGGAAGCCGACCGTATTGTATTGGTGCTTTGGCAGCGCCCTGCTGTTCGGCCAACTACTGTTCCGCAAAAACTTGATCCGCACCGCGCTATCAGAACAAATCAGTTTGCCGGACATGGTATGGCTGCGGCTCAACTATGCCTGGGCCGCTTTTTTCGGCGTGATGGGCGTCGTGAACCTGTACGTTGCCTATCAATATCCGACTTCCACCTGGGTCAGCTTCAAATTGTTCGGCTTCACCGGCATGATGGCTGCTTTCGTCATCGCGCAAAGCCTTCTCCTGTCTAAATATCTCAAGGAAACCCCATGAGCGCGCGCGAAACCCGCATGCATGCCTTGCTGACGGCAGGCCTAGCGCCGCTCGAATGCCGCATCGATGACGATTCCGCCAAGCATGCCGGCCATGCCGGCGCAGCTTCCGGCGGCGGCCATTACCGTCTGCATCTGGTTAGCGCCGCTTTCGAGGGCAAGAACCGCGTGACGCGTCATCGCCTGGTGTATGATTGCCTCGCCGACATGATGCACACTGACATCCACGCCCTTGCCATCCACGCTTTTGCGCCTTCTGAATTGCACAATCAGGCGCAGCCCGGATAAATTTGTTTATAATCTGACGGCTTTACCAACACCTCCACCATAGGACTAGGAACAAACAATGAATGTGAAACCCGCCCGCCTGCTGGTTGCCGTAATCGCAGCCGCTGCGCTCCCC
>JAFECY010000056.1 GCA_018241865.1 Pseudomonadota bacterium
ACAATACGACCTGCTTACCCGCCTCCTTACAATGAATTCTTTCCAAAAAAACAAGACTTTTGCCACTCTGTTGGCCTTCTTGGTGGGCGCCATTGGCGCTCACCGTTTTTACTTGTACGGCCGAAAAGACCTTGGAGCTTGGCTGCATTTGGCCAGCCTACCGGTGTGCGGCGCGATTATGACGCTGTGGCCGAATCTTCCTTTTTTCTTTGCAATCATGCCACTCACCCTGTCCGCCCTGATCGCCCTGATCGAAGGGCTGGTGCTGGGACTGACGCCGGACGAGCAATGGGATGCGCTCCACAACCCCGACACATCCCGGCCATCACATTCAAGCTGGCTGCTGGCCATTCTCCTGGTGCTGATCGTCGGCGCCGGCGCTACCGGTTTGATCGCAGTGATTGCGCGCAGCTTCGATCTTTTATTTACCGGCGGTGCCTACGGTTAAACCTGCTCGCCTTGCAATTTCCCGACGCCCCTTCAACGTCCACGGAGCAGGCGGCTACCCATGCTATGCTGAAAGCATGCTTACCCAAACCACCGAGAACATCGCCACAATCATCTACGGCCTGCTGATCGGCAGCGCCACCGTATGGCTTGCTTGGGTATGCTTTGCGCATCTGCCATTTCTGGCGGCACTAATTTTCTTTCCCGCCGCATTTGTTCTCGCAGCAATGGCCGGTGCGCCCTTGGCGGCCGGCGCATCCTTCGCCATCGGTTTCCTGATAGCGGTGGCATTGGCTATCGGCCGCAAACTTATGGCCGCATCTCGCACAACCACAACAAAACGATAAAAGCAGCCCGCAGACTGCCTTTACCGGTTAAAAATAGCGCTTAAAACTGCTCTTCGTTCAGTGCCAGCACGCTAGGACTGCCTTCGACTATCGCCGTGCGCAAGCCACTTGCTTGCGACAGGATATGTTCGGCGAAGAAACGTGCCGTGGCGATCTTGGCTTGATAAAATTTCGCATCACCCGCGCCCGATTGGAGTTTTTGCTCAGCAATCAATGCGGCGCGCGCCATCTGCCAACCACCCAACACAATACCGCCCAGCTTCAGGTACGGCACACTACCGGCGAACACACCCTTGATATCGGCTTTCAGATTGGCGAGCACATAAGCCACGACATCGTCCAACGCATTCGCACCGGCCGTTAGATGCGCACGAATCGCCACACAATCGGCAGAAGTAGCAGCCGCTAGTTGTGCATCCAGTTTGCGAATTTCGGCGATGATGGCTTGCGCAGTCGCGCCACCGTCGCGCACGGTTTTGCGGCCGATCAGGTCATTGGCCTGGATCGCGGTCGTGCCTTCGTAAATCGGCAATATCCGCGCATCGCGGTAAAACTGCGCCGCGCCGGTTTCCTCGATGAAGCCCATGCCGCCGTGTACCTGCACGCCGGTCGAGGCCACATCGACGGACAACTCGGTTGACCAACCCTTCACAATCGGCACCAGAAATTCGTAAAGCGCATCATTGCGCTTACGGACTACTTCGTCGGCGTGATGATGCGCCAGATCGTGCGCCGCCGCCGTCACGTACGCCAGCGCACGCGCTGCTTCGGTTTGGGCGCGCATCGTCATCAGCATGCGCTTCACATCGGGTTGATGAATGATGGCAACCGGTCCTGGCGAACCCGTGAGATCGCGCGACTGGATACGGTCTTTCGCATAGCGTACCGCATGCTGATAAGCGCGCTCGGCCACCGCGATGCCTTGCATGCCGACCGCGAAACGGGCGGCATTCATCATGATGAACATGTATTCGAGGCCGCGATTTTCTTCGCCGATCAAATGACCGATGGCGCCGCCGTGATCGCCGAACTGCAGCACCGCAGTCGGACTAGCCTTGATGCCGAGCTTGTGTTCGATCGAGACGCACTGCACATCGTTGCGGCTGCCCAGCGAACCGTCGGCATTGATGAGGAACTTCGGCACGATGAACAGCGAAATGCCCTTGACGCCTGCCGGCGCATTCGGCGTGCGTGCCAGCACCAGATGGACGATATTTTCGGCCATGTCGTGCTCGCCATAGGTGATGAAAATCTTGGTGCCGAACAGCTTATAACTACCATCGCTCTGTGGCTCGGCGCGGGTGCGCACCAGCGCCAGATCGGAACCGGCCTGCGGCTCGGTCAAGTTCATGGTGCCAGTCCATTTGCCGGCGATGAAATTGGCGAGATAGGTTTGCTGCTGCTCTTTGGTGCCGGCGGTCATCAGCGCTTCGATTGCGCCATCGGTCAACAAGGGACACAAGGCAAACGAAAGACTGGCCGAATTGAGCATTTCTATGCAAGGCGTCGAGACCAGTTTGGGCAAGCCTTGGCCACCAAATTCAACCGGATGTTGCACGCCCTGCCAGCCGGCTTCGCCATACGCCTTAAACGCTTCCTTAAAGCCCTTGGTGGTGGTGACTTGCCCATCGCGCCAACTGCTCGGCTCTTTGTCGCCGATGACGTTCAGCGGCGCAATCACTTCGCTGCAAAATTTCGCGTTCTCTTCCAGCACCGCTTCCACGGTTTCCGGCGTCGCGTCTTCGCATCCCGGCAAGGCATTGATCCCGGCTAGTCCCGCCAATTCGTTCAGCACGAATTGCATGTCCTTCAGCGGCGCGCTGTAGCTCATGGTTGTCTCCTGTGGTGTTGATTGCGCGCACGGACACGAGCCCGTGCGACTTCCTGCGTCAGCCCAGTTCCTTGACTAGTTGCGGCACCACCTCAAACAAATCCCCGACGATGCCGTAATCCGCCACGCTAAAGATCGGCGCTTCCGGGTCCTTGTTGATCGCCACGATGGTCTTGGAATCCTTCATGCCAGCCAAGTGCTGGATCGCGCCGGAGATGCCGACGGCGATATACAACTGCGGCGCAACGATCTTGCCGGTCTGCCCGACCTGCCAGTCGTTCGGCACATAGCCCGCATCGACCGCGGCGCGCGAGGCGCCCATAGCGGCGTTCAGTTTGTCGGCGAGTGGTTCGAGAATCTTGAAATTGTCGCCGGAACCCATGCCGCGCCCGCCGGAGACGATGATCTTGGCGGCGGTGAGTTCGGGGCGGTCGGATTTGGCGACTTCACGCGAAACGAAGGTCGATTTGCCGACATCGGCAACGGCAGTGAGGTTCTCTACTGGGGCTGATCCGCTGGCTGCAGCGGCATCGAAGCCGGTGGTACGCACGGTGATGACTTTGATCGCATCGGCCGATTGCACGGTGGCGATGGCGTTGCCGGCATAGATCGGGCGCTCGAAGGTGTCGGGGCTGTCGATTTTGGTGATTTCGGAAATCTGCGCGACATCAAGCTTGGCGGCGATACGCGGGGTGATATTTTTGCCGTAGGCGGTAGCGGGCGCGAGGATGTGGGAATAATCTTTGGCGAGCGCCAACGCTTGCTCGGCGACATTCTCAGCCAAGCCATCGGCAAAGTAGGCGGCGTCGGCCACCAACACTTTGGCGACACCGGCTAACTTGGCGGCAGCTTGGGCGGCAGCGCTGCAGTGGTGGCCGGCGATGAGGACATGGACAGCGCCGCCACACTGGGCGGCAGCGGTGACGGTATGGGCGGTGCTGCTTTTGAGGGTGGCGTTGTCGTGTTCGGCGATGACGAGGGCAGTCATGATGGTTTCCTTTGGCTTCTTTTAATTGATGACCTTGGCTTCGTTCTTCAGTTTGGCGACCAGGGTGGCGACATCGGGGACTTTGATGCCGGCGCTGCGTTTGGCTGGTTCGACCACTTTCAGCGTTTTCAGGCGCGGGGCGACATCGACGCCAAGGTCGGCCGGCTTGGCGACGTCGAGCGGCTTTTTCTTGGCTTTCATGATGTTGGGCAGCGTGACGTAGCGCGGTTCGTTCAGACGCAGGTCGGTGGTGATGATGGCGGGTAGGGCAATGGATAGAGTTTCGAGTCCGCCATCGACTTCGCGGGTGACAAGGGCGCGGTCAGCCTCGAGCACGACTTTGGAGGCGAAGGTGGCTTGCGGCCAGCCGAGCAGGGCGGCGAGCATCTGGCCGGTTTGGTTGCAGTCGTCGTCGATGGCTTGTTTGCCGAGGATGATGAGTTGGGGCTGTTCCTTGTCGGCCAGCGCCTTGAGCAGCTTGGCCACCGCCAACGGCTGCAACTCGGCATCCGTCTCGACCAAGATGCCGCGATCCGCGCCAATCGCCATCGCGGTGCGCAGGGTTTCTTGGCATTGGGTGACGCCGCAGGAGATGGCGATGACTTCGGTGGCTTTGCCGGTTTCTTTCAATCGGGTCGCTTCTTCCACTGCGATTTCATCGAAGGGGTTCATCGACATTTTGACGTTGGCGAGTTCGACGCCCGACTGATCGGACTTGACCCGCACCTTGACGTTGAAATCGACCACGCGTTTGACTGGGACTAGGATTTTCATATTTTGCCCTTAGCTTGAAGAATACGAATGAATATCAATGCAAGTTACTAAGATTACCCGAGACTTCGATCGCTATTTTTAGCACGATCGTTCTTTTATTTAACGTAAGAATACCCACTTATTCGGAAATAGGAAAGAGGGGGGAGGGAAAATTTTTCTCGACGGAAGGGCCGACGAAAAAACAAGAATGCGGCAAAGCAGGGAAATGTCTAAAAGCTTATTTGCGCTTCATAAAGAAAATGTATTCGCTGTTTTCTTCATTGTGCTCCAGCAAAGCATTGCCGGTCTGACGGGAAAAAGCTTGAAAATCGCGCACCGAGCCTGGATCGGTCGCCAGCACACGCAAAATTTCGCCGCTGCGCATGTCCGACAGGGCTTTTTTGGTTTTCAGGATGGGTAGAGGACAATTCAAACCACGTGCGTCCAACTCTTTTTGGAATTCCATTCTCATACTCATAGCAAGCAGGGAGGTGAATCGGGGAAATTCTACTCCAAATCAAATTGTGTCTAGTGCATTG
>JAFECY010000057.1 GCA_018241865.1 Pseudomonadota bacterium
AAGACTGTGCGTAACCACAGCGCCACCCACCTGATGCACAAGGCCTTGCGCGAAGTGCTGGGCGCACATGTGCAGCAAAAAGGTTCGTTGGTGAATGCGGAACGCACCCGCTTCGACTTCGCCCACAACGGCCCGATGACCGACGAACAAATCCGTCAGGTAGAAACCATCGTCAATGCTGAAGTCCTCGCCAATGCGGCAACGCAAGCACGCGTGATGGCGATCGACGATGCGCAAAAATCCGGCGCGATGATGCTGTTCGGCGAGAAGTATGGCGATGAAGTGCGTGTGCTCGACATTGGCAGCAGCCGTGAATTATGCGGCGGCACCCACGTGCAGCGCACTGGCGACATCGGCCTGTTCAAGGTCGTGGCCGAAAGTGGTGTGGCGGCCGGCGTGCGTCGTATCGAAGCGATCACCGGCGACAATGCGCTGGCTTATTTGCAATCCTTGGAAGCCACCGTCAACCAGGTGGCCGGCACCCTGAAGGCGCTGCCGTCGGAACTGGGTGCGCGCATTGGCGGTGTGCTCGACCAGATCAAGTCGCTGGAAAAGGAACTGGCCGGCATCAAGGGCAAATTGGCTTCCGCCCAAGGCGACGAGTTGCTGGCGCAAGTGGTCGATGTGAAGGGCATCAAGGTGCTGGCGGCGACGCTGGAAGGCGCCGACGCCAAGGCGCTGCGCGACACCGTGGACAAGCTGAAAGACAAACTGAAGAGCGCCGCCATCGTGCTGGCTGCAGTCGAGGGCGGCAAGGTGCAACTGGCTGCCGGTGTCACCGCCGACAATATCGGCAAGGTGAAGGCCGGCGATCTGGTCAACTTCGTTGCCCAGCAAGTCGGCGGCAAGGGTGGTGGCAAGCCTGACATGGCGATGGCCGGCGGCACCGATCCGAGCGGTTTGCCCAAGGCGTTGCAAGGCGTCAGCGCTTGGGTTGCCGAGAAGGTGTAACGCATGACGGCAGCCAGCGAGGAAGTACACGCTTACCGGTATTGCCCGGTGTGTGCCGCTTCGCTGGTGACGGCAATCGTTGGCGAGCGGGACCGTCTGACTTGTCCGGCTGGACATTGGACACATTGGGATAATCCCTTGCCGGTGCTGGCCGGGCTGGTCGAATATGCAGGCAAAATTTTCCTTGCGCGGAATGCTGCCTGGCCGGAAAAAACCTATTCCCTCATCACCGGTTTCATGGAGCGCGGCGAAACGCCGGAGCAGGGCGTGGCACGCGAACTCAAAGAAGAAACCAACCTCGACGCCGGCGAGATTGGTTTGATCGGCGCGTATGAATTCATCCGCAAGAATGAATTGATTATCGCGTATCACATTCAGGCCACCGGCGAGATCAAACTGTCCGAAGAATTGCTCGAATACCGGCTGGTTGCGCCGGAAAAACTACGCCCTTGGCGCACCGGCACCGGTTACGCTATGGCCGACTGGTTACGCGCACGTGGCTTGCCGGTCGATTTTCTGGACTGGCCCTCGGCCTGATTCGCCTTTTTCTACGGTTTTCCTTGTGGCACCGCCAGTCGGTTTGACGCTGGCGCTGGCGAACGATCGGTCAGAATAGTGAATTTTTGACCATATGCACGGATAAAAAAACCACGTCTCGGCCGGAAAAGCCCACAGGGGCGTTTCTGCATGGACACTTTCAAAGTGTGGGCTGATAGCAGACGTTATAATCTTGGGTTCGGCAAATTACCCGTAGTTACATGAATTCAGGCGCTGTACATTTTTCGATTGCAGCCGATGCGGCTTGGGCTCCTGGGATCGAAACTAGGGAAGCTTGGCAGGCTTGGAGCACGGGCACATGCCGCATCGAAGCAGGCAGCGAACCGAAGCTGGCCGCGATGCCGCCGATGCTGCGGCGTCGCACCGGCATGCCGTCCAAGATGGCGTTGGAAGTGGCGTATCAATGTTTGGGCGACCAGCGCGATGTGCCGACGGTGTTTTGTTCGCGGCATGGTGAAGTGCAGCGTTCGGTCACGTTACTGTCCGATTTGGCGCGTGGCGAACCGTTGTCGCCGACTGCGTTCGGCATGTCGGTACATAACGCCGCCGGCGGTTTGTTTTCGATTGCGCGCGCCGACCACGCCAACAATATCGCGTTGAGCGCCGGCAAGAGCGGCGTCGAGCACGCCGTCATCGAAGCATGCGGCTTGTTGCAGGATGGCGAATCGGAAGTGTTGTTGGTGGTGTATGACGGCACGTTGCCGGCGGCGTACGCGGCTTTTCGCGATGAGGATGATGCGCCTTACGCCTGGGCTTGGTTGATGCGGCCGGCCGGTGAGACGAATACGGTGTCGCTGTCATGGTGCACCACCGAGGCAGCGGAGGCGGCTGCGCGTGAAAGCATGCCGGCCGGATTGGCGATTCTGCGTTTTCATGTGCGCGGGGATCGTGAGTTGGAGCGCACTTGCGATGCGCGTCGCTGGCGTTGGGTGCGCGATGCTTAGCTGGGCGTGGCGCGCTTGGCGAGTCCTCGCCACCGGCGTGAGTTTTTTTCTGTTCGGCGCGGGCGGACTGGTATTGCGTATCGCGGTTTTTCCGCTGATTCATATCTGCATCCGCGAAAAAGAAGCGCGCACTCGGTTGTCGCGCATCGTCATACGGTTTGCTATGCGGGCTTTTGTCGAGTTTATGCGCGCGGTTGGTATTTTGCGTTACGAACTGCGCGGCATGGAACGGCTGGATCGCCAAGGCTTGCTGATTCTGGCGAACCATCCGACCTTGATTGACACGGTGTTTCTGATGGCGTTCGTCAAGCACGCCGGTTGCATCGTAAAAAACAGTTTGTGGGAAAACCCGTTTACGCATGGGCCGGTGCGCGCCGCTGATTACATCAACAACAGCTCCGGCCCGGAACTGATCGAGCGCTGCATTGCGGCGCTCAAAACGGGCAGTAATTTGATCGTGTTCCCGGAAGGGACGCGGACGCCGCGCAACGGCGAACTGAATTTTAAAAGAGGCGCGGCTAATGTCGCCGTGCGCGGTCGCTGGAATGTCACGCCGGTCGTCATCCGCTGTACGCCACCCACTTTAAGCAAGGGGGAAAAGTGGTGGCATGTGCCGGTGCGGCGTTTCGATTTCAGCATGGAGGTGCGGGAGGATATCGCGATACAACGATTCCTCTCGGAAGCAGACAACGAGACAGTCGCTGCACGGCAGTTGACGCATTATTTAGAAGACTATTTTTCCAGGGAAAATCAGGGTCATGCAATCGCTTGAGCAAGAAGTTAAAGGCCTCATCATCGAGGCGCTACAGTTGGAAGACATCACGCCGGCAGATATCGACGCCGATGCGCCGCTGTTTGTAGAAGGTCTTGGTCTCGACTCCATCGATGCGCTCGAACTCGGCGTGGCATTGCAGAAACGGTACGGCATTTCGCTGTCGGCCGATTCGGCGGAAACGCGTCGCCATTTCGCTTCGGTTCGCACGCTGGAAGCGTTGATTGCAGAACACAGAACAAAGTAAGGGGAGCAAGATGACTATGACCAGCGCCATGAGTAAGGATGCGCTTTTTGCCGAGCTCACCGGCATATTGCAGGAGATGTTCGAGATCGAACCGTCGAAGATCAGCCTGCAATCCAATCTCTACACCGACCTCGACATCGACAGCATCGACGCCGTCGATCTGGTGGTGCGCTTGAAGGAATTGACTGGCAAGCGTTTGCAGCCAGAAGTATTCAAATCGGTTCGCACCGTGCAAGACGTGGTGGACGCGCTGGCGAACCTGCTCGCGGAGTAATCAAAATAAAACGTTTCATCGTGACGGTGTTGCCAGTGGCGATCACGCTGTTGTACCCGTTTGCCATTTGGCTTGGTCATGGGCAGGTGGAGCCGCGCTTGCTGGCGGGGTTGGTCGTGCTGGCGGCGCTGCTCCGTTTGTTGACAGCGAAATCCGGCAGTGCCGGTCGCTGGTGGCTGGTTGGCGCGTTGCTGCTGGCGGCTTTTGCCGTCTGGGGCAATGCTTGGACGCCGCTGAAGTTATATCCGGTGTTGGTCAATGCGGTCATGCTGGGGGTGTTCGGTTACAGCTTGTTCGCGCCGCCGACCGTGGTCGAGCGATTCGCGCGTTTGCAGGAAGGCGAACTGTCGCCGGCAGCCGTTATCTATACGCGCCGGGTCACGCAAGTATGGTGCGGGTTTTTCATCATCAACGGCTCGATCGCCTTGGCGACGGCGCTATGGGCATCGCCGGCAACGTGGTCGCTGTATAACGGCGTGATTGCTTACATCATGATGGGAGTGCTGTTTGGCGGCGAATATCTGGTTCGCTGGCGTTTCAAACGACGACAACATGTCTGACGTGTTCGACATTCTGGATCTGTTCGCCACAAAGCGGCGGCACGACGAGCCGATCGCTTGGCGCGACGGCGCGCGACTCTCGTACGGTGCATGGCTGGCGCGAGTGCAGTGCTGGATGCGGCTGCTGCAAACCATGCCGGGCGCACGCATGGCGCTGTTCGCGCAGGACAGCATGGAATTCGCTGCCGCCCTGTTCGGTGCCTGGCATGCCGGCAAGACGGTTTATCTGCCAGCCGATACCTTGCCGGCGACTTGCCAAGCCTTGCGTGCGGAGGTCGATGCTTTTCTGGGA
Source organism: Pseudomonadota bacterium (assembly GCA_018241865.1). Lineage (GTDB taxonomy): Bacteria > Pseudomonadota > Gammaproteobacteria > Burkholderiales > Burkholderiaceae_D > Paucimonas. The sequence goes on from JAFECY010000057.1 coordinate 4,599, forward strand.
GACTTTCCGGCGGAATATGCGCCGCTGCTTCCTGTTGGCGAGTCTGTCGTTTGCGGCGACATGCTCTTGCCGCGTCTCGATCCGAATTTCGTTGGGCTGGTGGTGTACACGTCAGGTAGCACCGGAACAGCGCAGGCTATTCCCAAAAAATTATCGCAACTGGCGACGGAAGTGCAGACGCTGGAGGCCGCGTTTGGCGGCATGGCGGCGCGCGCCGATGTGGTCGCCACGGTGTCGCATCAACATATTTACGGCTTGCTGTTCAAGTTGCTGTGGCCGCTGGCCGCGCGTCGGCCATTGCATGCACACAGTCTGATCTTTCCAGAAGAGCTGGCGGCGTTGACGACGCAGCGCGATTGCGTGTTGGTATCCAGTCCGGCGCATTTGAAACGCTTGCCCGATAGCCCCGCATGGGTGGCTGCGCCGCACCGCATTCGCGTGGTATTTTCTTCGGGGGGCCCCTTGTCTGCTGACGTGGCGCAAGCGACTGCCGATTTGCTGGGCGCAGCGCCGGTCGAGGTGTATGGCAGTTCCGAAACCGGCGGCATCGCTTGGCGTCAACGCACCTTGGACAGCGACGAAGGTTGGACGGCTCTGCCCGGTGTTGCGTGGCGCAGGGATGACGCAGAGGGCGTGCTGGAAGTCCATTCTCCGCATTTGCCGGACGCGACATGGTTCCGTACATCGGATCGCGTGCAAGCGCTGGATGATCGGCACTTCTTGCTCGGCGGCCGAACGGATCGCATCGTTAAGATCGAGGAAAAGCGTATTTCGCTGGATGCCATTGAAACCTTATTGACGACATCGCCGTTGGTGGAAACCGCGCGCGTCGTCGTGCTCGACGGTAAGCGACAGCGGATTGCTGCTTTCGTTGTGTTGTCGGACGATGGAAACAACACCTTGGTTTCCATCGGCAAGCCGGCGTTGAATACGCAATTGCGCGCGTGGCTGGCGGTCGGCATCGAACGCGTTGCCCTGCCGCGCAGTTGGCATTACCTCGAAACCTTGCCGCTGAATGCGCAAGGTAAAACCACGCAAGCCGAATTGCTGGCACTGCTCGCGAATGAGCAGGCAAATGTGCCTGATCTGCCGCACCGCAAGCTGTTGGAGCAGGAAGCGCAACGTGTCTTGTTCGAGTTGGTTGCTACGCAAGAGCTGGTCTATTTCGATGGGCATTTCGACGAGGCCAGCATCCTGCCCGGCGTCGCGCAAGTGGAGTGGGCGATTGCCTTTGGGCGCGAGTGCTTCGACTTGCCTGCAAATTTTCTCGGCATGCAAGCCCTCAAGTTTCAGCGGGTGATTTTGCCGGATATGCCCTTCTTCCTCGAACTGACGCATGACATTGTCAAATCGAGTCTGAATTTTCGATATTTTTCCGTCACCGAACAACATGCCAGCGGGAAAATTTTTTTCGGGACTGGCGATGTTTAAGCCCTGCGTGTTGATCCCAGTTTATAACCATGAGCATGCCATCGGCGCGGTGGTGGCGCAGGTGTTGGCGTTGAATTTGCCTTGCGTGTTGATCGACGACGGCAGTTCGCCGACTTGCGCGCAGGTGCTGGATCAACTGGCCGCCGCCTCACCATTGCAAATCAAATTGCTGCGTCATGCCATCAATCGCGGTAAGGGCGGCGCAGTGATGACCGGCGTGCATTACGCCGCCGATGCCGGCTACAGTCATGTGCTGCAGATCGACGCCGACGGTCAGCATGTCGTCGCCGACATTCCGCGTTTTTTGGAACAGGCGGCGCAGCGGCCGGCAGCCATCATTGCCGGCTGTCCGATCTACGATGAATCGGTGCCGGCGCTGCGCTTGTATGGCCGTTACCTGACGCACGTTTGGGTCTGGATCAATACGCTGTCGTTGGCTATCAAGGATTCGATGTGCGGCTTCCGGGTCTATCCGGTCGCGGCCTTCATGGATTTGATGCGCCGCTGCAAGCTCGGTGAGCGCATGCATTTCGATACCGATGTGCTGGTGCGTTTGTACTGGGACGGCCTCGACGTGGTCAATCTGCCGACGCGGGTGGGCTACCCGAGCGATGGCGTGTCGCACTTCCGGGTCTGGCGCGACAACGTGCTGATCTCGCGCATGCATGCCACGCTGTTTTTCGGCATGCTGCGGCGCGCGCCGCAATTGCTGGCGCGCAAATGGAGGGCGGCATGACAACCGCATCGCTTCCCATCAAAGGCCGACACTGGGCGCGGATCAACGAAGCCAGTTTCGTCGTCGGCATGCAATTGCTGTTCTGGATCTGCCGCATCTTTGGCCGCTGGCCGTTCCGTATCGTGCTGTACCCGGTGCTGCTGTGGTACATCCTCATCAAGCCGCAGGCGCGCGCCGCTTCCGCCGATTATCTGCGACACATCCGCGCCGTCGGTGCCGGCGCTGCTTTGCCGACACGGTTTGCGGTGCTGCGGCATTTCGCCGCATTCGCC
>JAFECY010000058.1 GCA_018241865.1 Pseudomonadota bacterium
GCAATCTTGGACGGCTCGAAGCCAACCACAGCGCCGTTGCGGCGAATGATGCGGTAGTCGCCAAGGCTGATCGCCGGCGCAGTGGGCGCGGCGACCGAACCGCTACCGCTACTAAAAGCGGCGACGCCAAATTCCACGGGGGATTTCTGGGAAATATCTTGGGTTGTTTGCACTTGGCCTCCTGGATGCGCAATGGCGGCATGCGCCGCTCGTGGTTTTATTCAGTAAAGTCGAAACCGCCGACCGCACTAATCGAATCAATTTGAATACAAAACTTCGGGAGCCGCATTTCGCCGCAAAGCGGCGTCATTCCTGCACGGTTTCTGCTCGACTCCCGTTCGATTTCCGCCTGAACCGCTGGTTTCAAGGAAGAAAATGCGTCTTCCAACTCACGCCGAACCCTCCCGATCTGGCGTATGAGACGCACCGAAACACGCACCGAACGGATGTCAAAAATAAAACATCTCGGGCGCTATCGAACCACTATATGTAGTGTCTCGCGCTGAAATCGAAACTAATTCTAGTACCTCAATCGGGGCTGCGCAATAAGTTTTTACAATTTAAAGGCGATATTTTTGATGTCGGACGATTGACATTCCCACCTCGTTTCAGGCGAAAAAAGGAAAGCCCATAAGTGACTGAATCGACGCGCTTTTTTCAGCCTGCCGCAGGCGGTCGCGATACGCCACCCAATCAAAAAATGGCCCCGGATCGGTCTTGCGGCCAGGGGCGATGTGCTCGTGACCGACCACGTCACGCAAACCGTGGCGTTGTTGCAGAGCCAGAGTCAGCGCCAACAACGTGTCGTACTGCGCCGGCTCGAACGGCGTGAAGTCGCTACCCTCCAGCTCAATGCCGATGGAAAAATCGTTGCAGCGCTCGCGCCCACCGAAATGCGACATGCCAGCATGCCAAGCGCGATCCAAGGTCGAGACGAATTGCAGCAAGCTGCCGTCACGCCGAATCAGGAAATGTGCTGATACGTGCAAATCGCGCAATTGGTCAAAATACGGATGCGCGGCGCAATCGAGACAATTGGCGAATAGGTCAGCAATATACGGGCCGCCAAACTGATTGGGCGGTAGGCTGATGTTGTGAATCACCAGCAAACTAATATCGTCCGGTTGCGGTCGGGCGTCGGCGTTCGGCGATGGTAAGCGGCTGGCATGGACGCACCAACCAGCCTGATCGATGGCAAAGACCGCCGAATCAGGCGGGCTCATGAATATCCAAACGCTGCATGCGGTAACGCAATTGCCGGAAACTGATCCCGAGCAATTCAGCGGCCTGGGTCCGGTTGAAGCGAGTTTTCGCCAAAGCGCGACAAATGACTTCACGTTCGATTTGGTCGAGATAAACAGGCAGATTGGGAGGTAGCGCCTCCACTCCAACCGGAACCGCCGATGTCTCCGTTACGACTTCGACGGCAACGGATGATGTGGGCGGTTCTTCAAGCGCTTGCGCCGATGCAGAGTGCTTGAGCGCCAAGTCGGCCACTTCGATCACGCCATCGTTGGAGAAAGCCAGCGCTCGCTCCAAGATGTTTTCCAGCTCGCGCACATTGCCGGGGAAGGCGTGCCGGCGCAAGGCCTCCAACGCCGCCGGCGCCAGCGTGGCGCGATGCTCGGCCGTGGCGAGGCGGGACAGAATCGCGTCAGCCAGCAAGGCGATGTCGTCCAGCCGCTCGCGCAGCGGCGGCAGGCGCAACTCAATCACATTCAGACGGTAAAACAGGTCTTGCCGGAACCGGCCTTTTTCCACGCACTCCGCTAGATTCTGGTGAGTGGCGCTAATCAAACGCACATCGACCGGCTCCTCCGTAGTGGCGCCGACCTTACGCACGCGACGTTCTTGGATCGCACGCAAAAGTTTGACTTGCATTGCCAACGGCAGATCAGCCACTTCGTCGAGCAACAAGGTACCGCCGTTAGCGGCTTGAAAAAAACCATCACGATCATCGGTAGCGCCGGTAAACGCGCCTTTGCGGTAGCCGAAGAATTCGGCTTCCATCAGTGCTTCTGGAATCGCACCGCAGTTGACGGCAACAAAAGGTTTGTCGGCGCGCGCACTTTGGGCGTGAATGTCGCGCGCGGCCAGCTCCTTGCCGCTGCCCGACTCGCCGGTAATGGCGATCGGCGCCATGCTGCGCGCCAGCCGCAGAATTTGCGTGCGCACATCTTGCATCGCTGCTGACCGCCCCATCAAACGCAACGTCGATGACGAGTCGGTCTGGTTCGGCCGATTCGGCGCCACCACCTTACCGGTTTGCAACGCTGACTGCACCAGCAAACGCAACTGATCGAGACCGACCGGCTTGGAGAGATAATCGAAAGCGCCGGCTTTCAGTGCCACCACGGCATTGTCGGCGCTGCCGAAAGCGGTGATGACAGCGATCGGCATGTTGCGCGTATCGGCGGAAACTTCACGTACCAACTCGATACCCATGCCATCCGGCAAACGCATATCCGTCAATACCAAGGCGTAATCTCTATCGCCGAGGAATGCGCGCGCCGTCTCTAGGCTGCCAGCCGTATCCACATCCAGCCCCATCCGAACCAGTGTGATCTCGACCAGCTCTCGCAGATCAGCTTCGTCATCCACCACCAAAATTCGCGGTGCGGTCATATCAATCGTCCATCCTGCATCAGTTAGCGTCCGCCCGGGACAGGGTTATCACGAACCTGCCGCCGGCACGCACTTCGCCATCGGGAAATTCTTCCATGTGGTACTCGTAATCGAGCATCGCGCCGTTATTCAAACACAATTCGCGCGCCAAGTAGAGTCCCAAGCCCGTACCTTTGCTTGATGTGGTGTAAAACGGCTCGAATAAATGTGAGCGCACTTCCGGTGTGATCGGCGGGCCGTCATCCTGTACGTGCAAGGCGATCCGCTGATGCAAGCCGGGCAACGCCCTCACTCGAATACTATCGTCCTGCCCGCTGGCATAGCGCAGCGCGTTCGACAACAGATTCACCAGCACCTCGCGCAGGTGCATGGGGTCAAATCTGACTTGCCAACGCGATGGCGCGTCCAATTCAATCATGCCCGGTGCCAGCGCCTGCGTTTCCCGAAATTCGGCGACGATTTCCTCTAGAAAGCAAGCCAGATCGAGCGGCTCACCGGATGTTTGCGCTTTGCGCGACAGGCGCAAAATGTCCTCGATCATCCGGTTCAAGCGCGCAACATTGTCGCCGACGATGGCCAGTAAGCGTTGCTGTGCCGGTGTAATTTCGTCTTCACCGAGCAATGCCGCGGCATAGGAAATCGCCGATAGCGGGTTACGTACTTCATGGGCGATGCTAGCGGTTAGGCGTCCCATCGAGGCTAGTTTCAATTGCTGCGCTTGATTTTCGATCTCTGTCACATCCTGCAGGAAGGCCACGACTCGTTCCTCCTCGGCACCGGCAACCTGCACCCGGGCAAAGCGCAACTTCAGATGCGTCGCCATATCGCGCCGCGCATCGCGGCCGGTTCCCGGCGACATGCCTCCGCTTGGATGGATGTTAACGAAGGCAGCATGATCGGTCGGCGGCCGCGTCAGCCAGAGGGCGAAAGCATCGGCCAACGGCATCAGGAAAGGCAACTCCACTAGTCGGAATCGCGCACCCTCATCCGACACGACGATGCCGAGCATGTGTTCGGCCGCCGGATTGGCCATCAGCACTGCGCCATGCAGGTTGAGCACCAAAATACCGTCGCCAACATCAGCAATAACCAAGCGGCTGACGGCTTGCTGCAATTGCAAGGCCATGCCTTGGCGTTGCGCCAAATTTTCTTGCTTGATGAGTTTTGCGGCTAGCCGGTTGACGATCAGTACGGCAGCGAAGAACACCACGCCATACAAACCCGCCTGCGATATCGACACATCGACTTCGCCCTGAATCATGTCGTACAGACTGCCGGCCAGCAGCAGCAGCGTCACGCCGGAAACGAAGAACAAGGCCCAGAGTAAGGGCGCCAAAATGGCGCAGCCGGCCAATGGGAACAGGTACAAAATCGCCAGCCCGCTCTTCACCCCGCCGGCTGCAAAATACAGCAGTGACACCACTGCCATATCGAACACGATCTGCGACAACAATTGCAGCAAAAAACGCCGCTGATGATATTTAGCCAGCAAGGCGTAGCCGATCGCTAGCCCCAAATAAATCAAGCAAATACCGAGATAAGCCCACTGTTCCGCCCCAGGGAAAATCTTCTTGCCTTCCAGCACAAAATACAACAAAAGAACGGAAGCAATCAGTATCCGGGTGATGTCGAAAGTTTGCAGAGTGAGCCAAAACGTCTCGCGCGACACCGGCGCGACAACCCGAGCGAACCACGATTTCCGTCTCGAAACGGCGGTCTGTTCGATGGAGTCTGGCTGACTGTTCAAGTGCGAGAAAATTTCAGGATGAAAAACTCAGACGCTGATGCTCTGCGCTACAGAAAGCGATGCCATCTGAACAAATAATCGCCTCCGAAGCCGGGATGTGCAGGCCGCAATGCCGGCACGGCAGCATCTGTTCGGTCACCGCGCGGGGAGCCGATTGAGGCTGCGACGCAGCGGCTACCTTTCTGTTTTTGCGCGACAGCCAAGCCACCAGCACCAAACCCAGTGCGATCCAAAACAAGGCTCTCATGCCAATCCCCGGTGCAACACGACTTCCAGCACGAAGCGGCTACCGACATAAGCCAGCAGTAAAGTGACGAAACCGCTCAACGTGAAACGCAGCGCCGTTTTGCCACGCCAGCCGCGCCACACACGTCCCAACAACAGAACGCCAAACAAAATCCAGGACAACATGGTGAAGATCGTCTTGTGATTCCACTTCACCGCCGTGCCAAATAACTGTTCCGAGAACACGATGCCCGACAAGACGGTCAGCGTCAGCAGCACGAAGCCGAAACCAATCAGCCTAAACAGCAAACGCTCCATGGTCAGCAACGCCGGCAGACGATCCAGCGCCGCCGCCAGCAAGCCCTTGGTCGCGCCGGCTGCATGCAGACGGGATTCCTGCAAGGTCATCAACACGGCATGGAAAGCAGCGATAGTCAACGTACTGTAGGCCAACATGGCGATTGCCACATGCCAAGAAAAAAAGACGGACTTACCTTCCAGCGACACCACGCTACCCGGAAACAGCAAGGGCAACAGCACCGCCACCGCGGCACAGGGCAGCACCAAGATACGCAAGCCATCGAGAGCGAAATTACGGTTTTCCAGCAGATAGGCTGCGACTGAAATCCACAGCGTGGCCGACAGCATCACCGCGAAACCAAGCCGCAACGACGCCGGTAACAGCACGTCTGTGCCCAGCGCCATGCCGTGCAGCAGCCAGCCAACCAGAGTGACGGTAGTGATGGTCTTGCGGTATGGCGATGGCAAACCGGCGCATACGGTATACAACAGTGCCGCCAGAATGAAAAAAGAGATGTGCATCCAACAAGGATACACCATGCGCGCAAGCAACCGCAGTCGCCATACACAGCGCCGCCGGGCAAGCATCATGGCGACTTTGCCCTAATACGGGAACGATGCGCCATCAGGTAAAATGCCCCTTTAGTTCCTTTAGCCCTTTTACGCAGTCATGCAGCGGCACAATGCCGCTGCGCCAACATTCATTCCATTCCCATGCTCGACAATCTGACCCAACGCTTGGCCAAGGTGGTCAAAACCATGCGCGGCGAAGCGCGCTTGACCGAAACCAATACCGCCGACATGCTGCGCGAAGTGCGCCTAGCCCTGCTCGAAGCCGACGTCGCGCTGCCGGCGGTGCGCGAATTCATCGCCCGGGTCAAAGAAAAAGCGATGGGCGAGGAGGTGATCGGCTCACTGACGCCGGGCCAGGCGCTGGTCGGCGTGGTGCAGCGCGAGCTAGCCGGTTTGATGGGTGCCGATCTCGGCCCCGAAGCCAGCCAACTGAGTTTCGCCACCCAGCCGCCGGCCGTGATCTTAATGGCCGGCCTGCAAGGCGCCGGCAAGACCACCACCGTTGGCAAACTGGCTAAATATCTGAAAGAAGAAAAGAAGAAAAAAGTGCTGACCGTCTCGGCCGACGTCTATCGACCGGCCGCCATCGGCCAGTTGCAAACCGTCACCGCGCAAGTCGGCGCCGACTTTTTCCCTTCCGCGCCGACCGACAAGCCGGTCGATATCGCGCTGGCCGCGCTCGACTATGCCAAAAAACATTACCACGACGTGCTGCTGGTCGATACCGCCGGCCGTCTCGGCATCGACGAGGCGATGATGCAAGAAATCGCCACCCTGCACGCCGCCGTCAAGCCGATCGAAACGCTGTTCGTGGTCGATGCCATGCTAGGCCAAGACGCTATCAACACCGCCAAAGCCTTCAACGATGCGCTGCCGCTGACCGGCGTGGTGCTGACCAAGCTCGACGGCGATGCCCGTGGCGGTGCGGCGCTGTCGGTGCGGCATGTCACCGGCAAGCCGATCAAGTTCGCCGGCGTGGCGGAAAAACTCGACGGCCTGGAAGCCTTCGACCCGCAGCGCATGGCCAACCGCATCCTCGGCATGGGCGACATTTTGGCGTTGGTCGAAGAAGCCAGGAAAGGCATGGACGTCGCCGCTGCGCAAGACTTGGCGCACAAGATCAAGGGGGGTGGCAAGTTCGACCTGAATGATTTCAAAGCCCAGTTGTCGCAAATGAAAAAAATGGGCGGCCTATCCAGCCTCATGGATAAGCTGCCGGCGCAATTGCAGCAAGCTGCCGGCAACGCCAACATGGATCAGGCGGAAAAGCAGGTGCGCCGCATGGAAGGCATCATCAATTCCATGACCCCGCAGGAGCGCGCCAAGCCGGAACTCATCAAGGCGTCGCGCAAGCGCCGCATCGCCACCGGTGCCGGCGTTCAGGTGCAGGAAGTCAATCGCATGCTGGCGCAGTTCGAGCAGATGCAATCGATGATGAAAAAATTCAAGGGCGGCGGCATGATGAAGATGATGCGCGGCATGAAGGGCATGCTGCCGGGGATGCACTGATTCCCCCGGTTTCGAGCGCCGCATGCACTGCTGCGACGCAGCAGCTTCACCAATTTGACGCAGCTTCACACCCGCATCTCATCCCTCAAAACGTGGTGCCGCACACAGCACAATTTCGCTGCGTGGCAGGCC
>JAFECY010000059.1 GCA_018241865.1 Pseudomonadota bacterium
GTCACGGAACAGGATGTTGTAGCGCGGCTGCTGGGTCTTGATGAGATTGTTTTCCAGCAGCAGCGCCTCGGCTTCGCTGCGCGTAACGGTCGTCTCCAGCCGCACGATGCGCTCGACCATCAACGCAGTGCGCGGGCTAGCGAGATTTTTTTGGAAATAGCTGGCGACGCGCTTCTTCAGGTCGCGCGCCTTGCCGACATACAGCAGGGTATTGTCGGCGTCGAAATAGCGATAGACGCCAGGCAGATGCGGCAGCTTGGCGACCGTCTCCAACAGCGCTGCCCGCGGATCGGGAACAAGCGATTCAGACATGATGCGGCGCTCTCACGTCAGGCCCATGATGACTTATTTTGTCTGCAGCGATTGCGCCAGCTTTTTCGCCGCCTTGTACGCCGCGTCCTTTTGCAGACTGTCCCAATCCGGCGCGGATGAGGATGGCACCAGTGCGGCAAGGCGCGCCGCCGATTGCGCCAGTTTAGCCTCGTCATTCAACGATAGGCCGGCCAACAATTGATCCGCTTTGTCCGGTGAATTGCAGATCAAAACCATGTCGCAACCTGCCTGCAACGCTGCCTTGGCACCTTCGACCACGCTGCCGACGACGCTGGCGCCTTCCATACTCAAGTCATCGCTGAAGATCACGCCCTCAAAACCCATGTCGCGGCGCAGAATGCCCAGCCATTTTTTCGAGAAGCCCGCTGGATGCTTGTCCACCTTCGGGTAAATCACATGCGCCGGCATCACCGCCGCCAGACCCATGCCGAGCCAGTCGTAAGGTGCGGCGTCTGCGCCGATGATGTCATCCAGTTTACGCTCATCGACCGGAATGGCGATATGCGAATCGGCCTGCACGAAACCGTGTCCGGGGAAATGCTTGCCGCAATTCGCCATGCCAGCCAACGCCAGACCGTGATTGAGATTTTTGGCCAGCATGGTGACCACGCGCGGATCACGGTGGAAGGCGCGATCACCGATCACGCTCGATTCGCCGTAATCCAGATCGAGCACCGGCGTGAAAGACAAATCCACGCCGCAGGCGCGCAGTTCCGCCGCCAACACATAACCAACGGCAGTCGCCGCCTTGGTCGCGGCCAGCACGTCGCGATCCCACAGCGCGCCCAGCAAGCGCATTGCCGGCAGCTTGGTGAAGCCGTCGGTCTTAAAACGCTGCACGCGACCGCCTTCATGATCGACGGCGATCAATACGCCGGGGCGCGCTGCATGGATCGCCTGCGTCAACATCGTCAGTTGCGCACGATGTTCAAAATTGCGCGCGAATAAAATCACGCCACCGGTCAAAGGATGCTGAATGCGTCGCGTATCTTCGGCAGTCAGCGTTGTACCAACGACATCCAGCATGACAGGGCCGAGTGCTTGCGTGTTTCGACTGGCTTGATTCGTAACGCTCATTTTTTCTCCACTTTTACAAAGCTAGCTGCTGCGCCGGCTTCATTGCTTATCGTTAATCTGTATGGCCGACGGATGCAATCACTGTACCGCATCCAGCCGCGCCTTCACCATGATCGCCTTCATGTCGGCCACAGCTTTTTGCCAACCAAAAAACACGGCGTGCGACACGATGGCGTGCCCAATGTTTAATTCGGCAATGTCGGGAATGGCGGCAATGGCCTGAACGTTCGTGTAATGCAGTCCATGCCCTGCATTGATTTTCAAACCACGCTTCATGCCTTCCAATACGCCGGCCTCGACACGCCCCAGTTCCCGCTGCTGTTCTGCTTCATCATGCGCATCGGCGTAACGTCCAGTATGCAGTTCAATCACCGGCGCACCGGCTTCTGCCGCCGCTTGAATCTGCGCCGCATCGGCATCGATGAACAAGCTGACACGTATACCCTGCCCTTGCAATTGACGCACCGCAGCCTGCACTTGGGAAAAATATTTCACCACATCCAACCCGCCTTCGGTGGTGATTTCTTCGCGCCGCTCCGGCACTAGGCACACATCCTGCGGATTGATCGCGCAAGCGAAGTCCAACATTTCCGCCGTCACGGCCGCTTCCAAATTCATGCGCGTGCGCAGTTGCGGTCGGATGAGACGCACATCTTCGTCTTTAATGTGACGACGATCTTCGCGCAGATGCAGAGTAATCGCATCCGCACCGGCTTCTTCGGCCAGCAAGGCGGCCTGCAAAGGGTCGGGATAAACTGTGCCGCGTGCATTACGCAGCGTGGCCACATGGTCGATATTGACGCCCAGATCAATCACCGGGCCGTTCGGATTCAGAAAACTCATGAGAAGAAAGTATACGTCCTTATAGCTGCATCAGATCCAGCAATATCTGCCGGGTATTCAACTGCGTACCGCCCAGATGATGCGACAGTAAAAAACGCATCAGAAATTTGCTTTGTGTTTGGGTAGCATTGTCGGAATAATCTTCTCGATCCATGTCGAGCAAGGATTTTCCCGACATGTGCGGCCAATGCTGCGGACAGCTCTCGGCAGGATGAACGGGGCGCGGCCCGCGTTCTGGATCAACCACATAAATCTGTTCGGGAACGAC
>JAFECY010000005.1 GCA_018241865.1 Pseudomonadota bacterium
AGACCGTTGGCGCCGCAGGTGCTGCTCCAGACATTCCACGGATACCAGCCACAAGAATTCAGGCCATGCTGTGCGCCAGCGACGCCGACGAAGGTATTGACCTTGCTCGAATAAGCCAGTTCATTGATGGCTTTCATCGCCAGCGTCACGCCCATCGAATGGCCGATGACGTCGATCTTGCCGGTGCAGGAAGCAGCCAGCGCGGATTTCAGCGCATTTTTGACCACGGTGGTATTGGTGCTGTTGTGATCGTTACAAGCAGCGCAAATCTTGGAACCCCAGCTCGGACGGAACAATTGCGAATCGGTGTAGCCGCGGCTTTTCAGCGTGGCGACGGTGTTGTCCCAGCTCGACGGGTAAGCCATATTGCCGTGAACCATCACGATATTGTCCAAGCAGGCGGCTTGCGCGGCGATGACGCTCAGGGTCAGGGCAGCGGCCGTAATCAGGCGGCGCAGGGAAAATGCGGTTGCAAACATGTGTCTATCTCCTCGGTTTGATATGTCAGACATGGCATTCCCCTTTTTCTTGTCGTGCCGAGGGTGGAGTCCATCCGGTATTACGCGTTATTCGCAGCGCAAACAACGTATTCTGCTTACGCGGTCTGCCCGCGTTTTGGTGTGGACGAACTGTAAAGGGAAGCACCCTCGATCGCCAACTATCTGTTCGGAGAGGGGGGTGTCTGGTGCTTGTCGGCAAGACTGCATGCCCACTGCCTCGGCGGAAATGTGCGGTTTTGTTACGTGGCACGAACCGCTGATTCACGCGACGCGCGCGCATCGTCTATGACGCCCATGAAGATTTGTTAAATCCGCGTGTATAGATGATTTTTTGTCACGCAAAACCATCTTTTCGCTATACAGTAGCACTACCGAAAGTCAATCAGCGCAAGGCCGTCCGATGCATACAGCAAGCACGCAGGGAGAAGCGAGTCAGCACACGCTCCGGCAGCACTACGAAACCATCGAGCAGCGCCGCCGCAATATCTTGGTGTATTTGGGCAATGGCGTAGGCGGCGCGTTCATGCTGGTGTTCGGCGTGCTGGCCATTCGTGCCGGTCGCGGCGATCTGGCGATGTTTACGATGCCGCATGTGTTGGTCGGGCTCGGCAATATCGTGCTGTACCGATTAACGCTCAACAAAAACGTGGCCGACATCGGCATCGCCTACATCATCCTAGCCGTATTCACTTTCCTGATCGCCAAGGGCGGCGTGGCCAACAGCGGACCGCTATGGGGATTCCCGATGATCGTCGCCGCAATTGCGTTGATGGGCGTGCGGCGCGGATTGATGGTGGTGACGCTGATGTTCGTGGTCATGGTCGTGGCTTTTTGGGTGCCCATGCCGGAATTTCAACTGGCCCACTATTCCACCGAATTCAAAATCCGCATCGTCGCCAGCTTCGGCGCGGTGGCGCTGTTCACGGCGCTGCATGAATATTCGGCGGCGGACAATCAACAAGCACTGCTGGAAGTCAGCGAACAACTCGATCGCCTGTCGCGCACCGACGCGCTGACCGGCTTGCCGAACCGCCGCCACATGCGCGAGCAACTGGAAGCCGAAGCCAGCCGTCAGATGCGGCACGGTCATCCCTACTCGCTGCTGTTCGGCGACATCGACGACTTCAAGCAAATCAACGACACCCACGGCCACCATGCGGGCGATGAAGTGCTGACGGCCATCGGCAAAACCTTGCGTTCGCACCTGCGCGCGCACGATGCGGTCAGCCGCTGGGGCGGTGAGGAATTTCTGGTGCTGCTGCCGGAAACCAATGCGGTGCTGGCGCGGGAAGTGGCGGAAAAATTGCGGATCGAAATTGCGACGCTGGATTTCCGCATCGCCGGCCAAGCCTTGCCGTTGACCATGAGCTTCGGCGTACATACCGCCGACAGCCACGGTCGCATCGACAGCTTCATCGACTGCGCCGACCAGAACCTGTATCAAGCCAAGCGCAACGGCAAGAATCAGGTGGTCGCCGGCGTCAGTGCATCGACATGAATTGAGCGCGTCGCGCGGCGGTGGCCTCAGTCATCGTCGTCGTGGTGTTTGTGATGTTTGTCATGTCCATAGCCATGACCCTTGCCATGCTTGCCGTGGCCATTCCCCTGATCGCCCTGACTGTTTTCATGGTCGTAACCGTGCCGGGGCGGTCGGTAGCCGCGCTCATACTCGGCCGTCTTGACGAAATACACCGGACGACCGCAGGCATTGTATTGGCGGCAGTGCTTGCTCCAGTGCTTGGCATGGCCGGGCGGCACGTTCAGGTAGATCGGCGTCATCGGCTGCGGTTGCGGCACGACCAGCACCGGCTGCGCGTACACCAGCGGCGGCGGCGCAGTGCCGACATTCACCTGGCCATAGACGCCGGGTTTGATCTGACCGGACACGGTGACACCGACGTCAACAGCATGCGCCGAGGCGGCCGCCAGCAAAAGACCCGACAAGGCAATACTTTTGATGATGGAGTGCATATTTACTCCTTGGTTGATTGGATGTTACGCAATTATTTTGGCACGTTGGGTGCGAGGTAATCAAAAGCGATCGTCCCGAGAGGCAGCGTCAAGTCTGCAATGATATGCACCGTTGACAGCACCTCCAGCACCGGCAAATCGGCAACCGGGGCAAGGGCGTGATCGTGCAGATCCAGTGCCCCCGGCCCGCTCCAAGCGCCTTTGACCGTGATGTCGGTCATGCTGTAGCGAACCAGCTCGCAGATACGCGGACTGCCATCGACATGCGGAATGATCTTGAGTAAAAAATTGGGCGCTTCCATGGCTGCCTTGATGGCGGCATGATCCAGCACCTTGTGCTTGAAACCCATCGTGCCCGTCGCTATGCGGAAATCGCTATAGTCCAGCGTGCCCATCAAGGTGTCCTTGTGCGCGCGCAATTCCGGTTCGCCGTATTTTTTCGGGAAACCCCAAATCTCGCGCCCGCCGGCAATCGGCGGATGATCGTTCAGATACATGCTATGCACATAGCTGCCGGGAACGCCGTCTAGCGTGACTGGAATGACTTGGCCCGATTCGCAATAATGACCAAAGCCGGTCGAGTCAGGCATGTTGATGAATTCAAACTTGACGACAGGCTCGGCCAGTTTCAGCGGCGCAGGGATGATTTTTTCAAGGATGTCTGGATCGGTGCGATAAGTCAGAATCAGGTATTCACGATCGACAAAACGATAAGGGCCCGGAGGAAATGCGGGGTTGTAGATCGGCATTGCAAAGGCATTGCGGCGAACTTCATCTTCAGTCATGGCGAATTCCCTAGGAAGTGAAATACAAAAATAGAAGCCGTGGCCTCAAGCACCCCGCTCTTGCGGCAACTCATGAATAATCAATCCGGCATGTTCCGGCAAAGGCTGCAGCCATGCGGCGTGTTGCAAGGCACGCTGAGCATCGGCAAGACCCATCTGCCAGCGTTTCTCGACTGTGGCGGCGCTGAAATCTATGTCCTTGAAATAATGATCGTCCGGCAACGCCTTCATGATGAGGTGCACCACGTTGATCGTGTGATCGCTGCCCAGCTTGACGAGCGATTGCAGCTTTTTGCGGTCCGCCGCTGGCACGTGTTCGCCCAGCACCCGAATCGCATGCTGCAGATTGCGTATGGTGCGGCGAATCGCCAACTGGTCTTTCGAGCGGCTGGCATATTGGATGTTTTTAAAGCGCGCCAAGGCCTCTGCCATGGATGTCGGCCTGGCTTCGGTGGGATCCCACAGATCCACCATGAAGCACAGGGCATCGTGTTTCTCGCCTTCTTCCAGAAATACTTCAAGCGGACTATTGGAGTAGATGCCGCCATCCCAATACATTTTTCCTTCGATTTCAATTGCGGGAAAACCGGGCGGAAGCGCGCCGCTTGCCATGATGTGTTCCGGCAGAATGGTTTGTTTTTTGTTGTCGAAAACCCGGTTTCGCCCGGAGTCGAGATCAACCGCGCAAACGCTGATCCGCATGGGGCCATCGTTGAGATAATCGAAGTCGATGTATTTTTCCAGTGTCGATTTCAGAGGTGAGGTGTCGTAAAAACTGTTTTGCGCCAAGGGGACTTTGGCGTTCATATCCCAGATCAAACCCGCTCTCGGCTTGAAGAAACCATCGACGCCTTGCATCAGGGTTCCCATCGTATTCATCGAGGCAGACACGTTCATCCACGGCAGGTGTTGTTCCCACAACTGCATGCCCTGCATGGGTTGGGGTGCCAGACTGCTCCAAAATTCTTTAAGCTTGGAGATGCGGTGCTGCGGCTGATTGCCGGCGATGAGCGCGGCATTGATTGCGCCGATGGAGGTGCCGATTATCCAGTCCAGGCTAAAGTCATGTTGCGCCAATTGTTCATAGACGCCTGCTTGATAAGCGCCGAGTGCGCCCCCGCCTTGAAGAATAAGAACCTGGATTTGCTGTGACATATTGCCTTTCCTGATGCTTGCGCTGGAGATTGCTTGGTATGGGCGGACGGGATTTCACATAGCTGCCGATATTCTAATTTGGCGCAGCAAAATCTTGTGAAACAAATTGTTAGCGGCCTGCGCCATGATTTTCCAACAACTCGTCAGGCTGCTTTCGGTTTTTGCAGCAAGGCCTTCAAATTCGCCAAGCGGTTTTGCGGCGTGATGATTTCATCTTCGGTCGGCACGGCATCGCCTTCATCCAGTTTCATTTCCTTGATGAAGCGCGACACATCGCAATGCACCGTGTCGCGTGCGCGCTTGCGCTTCTTGCACCAGGTGATGTGCAGGCTGCGCTGGGCGCGGGTGATGCCGACGTACATCAAGCGGCGTTCTTCCTCAATACGTGCGGCCAGCGTCTCGACCGGCGCGTCGGGGTCGCCCTTGTGCGGCAGGATGCCCTCCTCCACGCCGACCAGAAAAACGTGCGGATATTCCAGCCCTTTCGAGGCATGCAGGGTGGACATGCGCACCGCGTCGGGTTCTTGGTCGCGGCCTTCGAGCATGGTCATCAGCGCCACCATTTGCGTCAATTCGAGCAAGCTCTTTTCAGGGTCGGCGCCATCCTTGCCGCCCTTGCCTTTTTCTTTCAGCCAGGTGGTGAAGTCGAGCACGTTCTGCCACTTGTTCTGCGCTTGGCGCTCGTCGAAGGCGTCGTACAAATACGCTTCGTAATGGATTTCCTTCATCATCTCGTCCAGCAGCGCGCCGGCATCTTCGCCGCGTTTCGATGCGCGCGCTTCGAGCTGGTTGATGAAGTTACAGAAGTCGCGCAAAGGTACGAGCTGGCGCTCGGCCAGCTTCGATTCGATGCCGCCTTTGAACACCGCCTCGAACAGCGAGCATTGCCACTGCCCGGCGAATGCGCCGAGCGTTTCCAGCGTCGCCTGACCGACGCCGCGCTTGGGCGTGGTGACGGCGCGGATGAAAGCCGGGTCGTCGTCGCCATTGGCCACCAGCCGCAGATAGCTGACGATATCCTTGATCTCGGCGCGATCGAAAAAACTCTGACCGCCGGAAATCGCGTACGGGATGCGCTCCTTGCGCAAGGCCTGCTCGATCACGCGCGCTTGGTGATTGCCGCGATACAGGATGGCGTAATCGGAAAACTTCGCGCGCCGCTCGAACTTGTGCACCGACAGCATCATCGTCACTTGCTCGGCTTCCTGTTCGTCATCCTGCATGCCGAGCACCTTGATCGGGTCGCCCAAGCCATGTTCCGACCACAGCGCTTTCTCGAACAACTTGGTATTGTTGGCGATCACCGCATTGGCGGCCTGCAGGATGCGCGTGGTGGAGCGGTAATTCTGTTCCAGCTTGATGACTTTCAGATCGGGGAAATCGACCTGCAATGTTTTAAGATTCTCGATGGTCGCGCCGCGCCAAGCATAGATCGCCTGATCGTCGTCGCCGACCGCGGTAAACATCGGTTTCTTGCCGAGGCCGGTCACCAGCAATTTGACCAACTCGTACTGGCACGTATTGGTGTCCTGGTATTCATCGACCAGCAGATAGCGCAGCTTGCGCTGCCAGCGGTCGCGCACCGCTTCCTTGTCGCGGAACAGCTCCACCGGCAAGCGGATCAAGTCGTCGAAATCGACCGCCTGATACGCGGACAAAGTGGCGACGTAATTGCGATAGATGCGCGCAGCCTGCGCTTCGTCTTCGTCGCGCGCATTCTTCAGCGCTTCATCCGGCGAGATCAAACCATTCTTCCACAACGACATCGCGCTCTGGATGCGGCGGATCAATTGCTTATCGGTGGTAGCGGACAGATCCTGCACCAGCGAAAAGCAATCGTCGCTATCCATGATGGAAAAGCGGTCCTTCAAACCCAGCTCGGCAGCTTCGCGCCGCAGGATGTTGACGCCGAGCGAATGGAAAGTAGAAACCGTGAGTTGCTTCGCCTGCTTCGGCTCCTTCAGCAGCTTGGCGATGCGCTCCTGCATTTCGCTGGCCGCCTTGTTGGTGAAGGTCAGCGCGGCGATATTCTTCGCCTCATAGCCGCATTGCTCGATCAGGTTGGCGATCTTTTGCGTGATGACGCGAGTCTTGCCCGAACCGGCGCCGGCCAGCACCAGGCAAGGGCCGTCCATATAGTTGACGGCTTCGCGCTGCGGCGGATTCAGACCGAACGGCGGGGAAGAGGACATGCGGACAGGCGGAAGAAAAACGGACGAAGGCGAGCGCGCCATTGTAGCAGCGTGCTGCGACTGCTTGCGCTCTTGGCTACGCGCCACACGCACTAAATCGCTACGCGGCGACGATACGAAACTCGGTGGCCTTGGCGACAGGGCGCACGATGGTGTAGCTACCAGTGAAGGCGGCAAGCGGCGAGATGAATTGGCTCTTGCGCTGGTATCTGGG
>JAFECY010000060.1 GCA_018241865.1 Pseudomonadota bacterium
GAACATCCCGCATGTGATCGGCAGCACCCGCAAATCCTTGATCCAGCGCCGCCTCGGACAGCTATACCGGGATACGCCCTTTCACCACGCCGGCGCACAGGGGCGCGAAAAAGAAGGGCGAAAAGATGACCGCATGCTATTTTCTGCGCTCACCAACGCAGAGTTGCTCAAACCTTGGCTTGCCGCCATCCTGAAAGAAAAAGTACCGCTGGCCGGCATTTATTCCGTGCCGTTATTGAGTGTCTTACTGTGCAAAAAATTACACCTGTCAGCAGGGTCGGTTCTGCTCGTGTCCCACCAATCCAGTGGATTGCGGCAAAGCTACTTCCATGATGGTCAACTTCGATTCAGCCGGTTGACGCAACTCAGCGAGCAAGACCTCGATGACATGGCAGAAACTGCCAACACCGAAATGGCTAAGACCCGACAATTTTTAGTCAGCACGCGTCAAATGCAGCGCGATCAACACGTGCAGATTGTGGTTTTAGCGGCTGGCGACATTTTGCAAAGACTGCAAACGCGCTCTCCCGACACACCCACCCTCGCCCATCACTTCATCGCCCCCGGCGAAGCCTCCTCTTTGTCCGGCTTGCGTAACGTGCCGGAATCTACGCTGTGCGATGCATTGTTTCTGACACTACTGGCGCGCAGCACAACGTCTCCGCACTATCAATTACCCGAGCATCAACGTCTATATACGCTGTGGCAAACACGCGCCGCCCTGTATGTTCTGAGCGCGGCGACGATTGCCGCCGGCTTGCTCTGGACCGGTGCCAACGTCATCGACATTCTGGATACTTCCGGGAAATTGCACCAGCTCGAACAATCGACGCAGGCGCTCGAACAGCGATATCAGGCATTGATACAAAGCATGCCGAAAACGGTGGCAAATCCGAAGGAGATGAAAACCGCCGTCGATCTTGCCGACATGATTACCCAGAATGCGCCATCGCCCGAGGCATTACTTGTGCAGATCAGCCGCGCCCTCGACACACTGCCCCAGATCAAAATCAAGCAACTACACTGGCAAGCCAGCGAAACCGAGCCGGTCAATGATCCGACTGGCGCAGCCCCGCCGCCACCTGCAGACGCCCCCCCCGCAGCCGCCCTAGTTGGCGTCCCCAATAAACCCGTCGAAATTTTAACGATCGAAGGCGAAGTCATTCCCTTCAAAGACGATTACCGCAGTGCGCTAGCCAGCGTGAACCAGCTTGCCCTCGAACTCGGCAAAAACAAACAACTCAAGATCGAAATCACCCGGCCACCGCTGGACGTTCGTCCGACCGTCAACCTGAAAGGACAGGCAGGCAACAATGACGAAGCCATGCAAGCGCGCTTTGAATTAACACTGGTATGGAAACCCTGACCATGGCAACCCAGAATCCAGCCTCTGCCGGCAAGCCCGGCACCACGCCCGCCAAAGACGCGCCACAGCAACGTTCATTCAAACGGGATGATTTCCCCTATATTCGCAAGGCCAGCATCATTCTGGCCGCCTGCTTGGCAATCAGCATCCTCACCGTGAGTGGCAGCACCTATTTTCTGGCCAACCAAAAGAAAGCCAAGGATGCAGAACAAGCCTTGAACACCCAAACCAATGAAAAAACGACAGAGGCAGAACATCAAAAACGCGACATCCATGACTTCCAGCCCAAGTATGTGCAACTGGTCAAGCGCGGATTCGTCGGTGAAGAGCGACGCCTAGAGTGGGTCGAAAGCATCAAAAAAATCCAAGAAACCCGCAAGCTGCTGCCCATCGACTATGAAATTTCTCCGCAACAGTCATTCCAGCTTGACCCGGCTATGCCCTTGCAACTTGGCGATCTCGAATTGCACGGCAGCAAAATGCACATCACGATCCAACTATTGCATGAAATGGATTTGCTGAATTTTTTCCGCGATTTAAAAACCATGCAAATCTACGCGCTCAACAACTGCGCCATTACGCCGCCCTCAGCGCCCACCAACGACGCCTTGTCGCCCAGCCTGACCGCCGAGTGCTCCCTGTACTGGATTACGGTCGGGAAAAACGCGGCAGCCAGCAGCGAACCAGACAAGCCTGCCGAACAATAGAAGGAACGATCGTGCCGCGTCTTTTTTCCCGTATTCTGCCGTTCGTGATCTTGCCGTTCCTGACCGGCCAGGCGACCGCCGCCGAGGCGCTTGGCCGCCTATTCCACACACCAGCCGAACGTGCGGCGCTCGACCAGCTACGCCTAGGCAGCACGCCAGACCAAGGCACGGAAACCGCCGAACAAATCACCTTAGATGGCGTGGTCAAACGCAGCAACGGCACATCAACCACATGGATCAATGGCATCCCGCAGCAAGACAACGAACACGCGCAAGGCGTGCTGGTGCTTGGCAAACCCGCCACCTACGGCGGCGCCGTCGTACAACTGCCATCGGGTCAGAACGTCAAGCTGAAGGCCGCGCAGACCTATGATGCTGCGTCAGGCCGCATTCAGGAAGAATCGGGGATGCCCTCCCCGCAAGTGAAGGTAATCCAACCGCGCAATGTGCGGAAGAATTCAAAAAAATAACCATCCAGCCCACGCAAGCAAAACCCTCCATGCCCAATATCACGGGGAATGGCATTGCATCGGCCAAAGATGTATAGTTTTCTCAGCGTCATTTTCTATCATGCCAACGAGCACAGCCATGCGCCCATATCATCAACGTAATGGATTCACCCTAGTGGAAGTCGCCATCGTGATGTTGATTATTGGCTTGCTGGCCGGCATTGTATTGCCGCTTGCCGGTTCGATGATGGATCAGCAACGACGCAAAGAAACGGCCAACAAATTGGCGGCGATAGATCAAGCCTTGCTGGCCTTCGTTACCACCAACAAACGCCTGCCCTGCCCGGCTGCCGGAACCACTGCCAGCGGCGCAGTCAATGCCGGCGTTGCACAACCAGCCGTTGCCGGCGATTGCACCGCACTGAACACCGGCGTCGTGCCGTGGGCAACACTCGGCCTAGGCGAAGGCGATGTCACCGATGCATGGGGCGTGCGCATTACCTACCGCGTACCGACTGGCGCAGCCGGATTCACTCGGGCAAATGCGCTAGATGCCAGCAAATGCGATCCGGCCGGTGCCGCAAATCGTAACCTTGGTGGTGCAGGTGCCGACTTTTGCGTCATTGCCGGTTGTGCTGCCGCTA
>JAFECY010000061.1 GCA_018241865.1 Pseudomonadota bacterium
CACTCCGTCTGCATGGCATTTATCCACGAATTTCTCCATGCCCAAACACCACATACTTCAGCGAAGTCAGTCCTTCCAGTCCGACCGGCCCACGCGCATGCAGCTTGTCGTTGGAAATGCCGATCTCGGCACCCAAGCCATATTCAAAGCCATCGGCAAAGCGGGTCGAAGCATTGACCATCACCGAAGCCGAATCGACTTCGCGCAGGAAGCGCATGGCGTGGCTGTAGTCTTCGGTGATGATGGCGTCGGTGTGTTGCGACGAGTAGGTGTTGATATGCGCGATCGCTTCGTCGATGCCGGGCACGATGCGCACCGCGAGAATCGCTGCCAGATATTCGGTCTGCCAGTCTTCCTCGGTGGCGGCGGCCAGGTGCGGATAGTCGGCGAGGATGGCGCGTGCTTCGTCATCACCGCGCAGCTCGACTTCTTTCTCGGCATACAGCTTGGCCAGTTGCGGCAAGACTTGCGGCGCGATGCTGCGCGCCACCAGTAATGTTTCCATCGTATTGCAGGTGCCGTAGCGGTGGCACTTGGCATTGAAGGCGACCGGCAGGGCTTTCGCAATATCGGCCTTGTCGTCGATATACACATGACAGATGCCGTCGAGGTGTTTAATCATCGGCACTTTCGATTCGCGCATCAGACGTTCGATCAGGCCCTTGCCGCCGCGCGGCACGATCACGTCCACGTATTGCGGCATGGTGATGAGTTCGCCGACAGCGGCGCGGTCGGTGGTTTCGACGATCTGCACCGCATCGCCCGGCAAACCGGCGCCGGCCAGACCTTCCTTGACTAGTTTCGCCAGTGCTTGGTTGCAGTGGATCGCTTCCGAGCCGCCGCGCAGGATGGTGGCGTTGCCGCTCTTGATGCACAGGCCGGCGGCATCGACGGTGACATTCGGACGCGCTTCATAGATGATGCCGATCACGCCCAGCGGCACGCGCATCTGGCCGACCTGGATGCCGCTCGGGCGGAATTTCATGTTGGAGATTTCACCGATCGGGTCGGGCAAGGAAACGATCTGCTCCAGACCTTCGGCCATGATGGCGATGGCGTTATCGGACAGCGTCAGGCGATCCAGCATTGCAGCTTCCATGCCATTGGCGCGGGCAGCTTCTAGGTCTTGCTGGTTGGCGGCGCGCAGGGCGGCGGCTTCGCGGCGGATGGCGGCGGCGATCAGGGTCAATGCCTGATTCTTGGCGGCGGTATCGGTCTTGGCCATCGCGCGCGAAGCGGCACGAGCACGCTGGCCGACGTCGTTCATGTAATGTTTGATGTCCATGTCGATCTACATTCAGAAATACAAGTTATCTTAATTCCCGTTTCCCTTGAACCGCCAACCAAAATAAAGAAGGGTGGCGGGAAGAAATCCAGTGGCGCAAAAATAAGCAAAGAGAGTTAGCGTTACGAAGAAAATTCCTGGTTCTTGAGGTGCAATAATCAAAGAAATTTCCCGTCCATATATCCACAAAGCCAAAGAAATCGTGGCTCCAAATAACATGAAGAGATCGAACCAGTTTGGCTTAAATGATGTCTTCATTGGATATATGCCTTGTGCGTCGGTTTAACGTCCAGCAGCGATCTTCAATCCCAATTGCAGCATTGCATCCCAAGCATCGCCGGCAAACGCCTTTGCCCGCAAGCCTTTCACCATCTTATCGATTTGCGCCGCTTCCTGCAGCGCAGCTTCCAGCGTGGCAATGCTTACCCGGCGCAGCGCCGGCTCCATCAAGCGCTCACGCGGGCCCCAGATGCGGTACTCCTTCAGCAGCATCCCCAGCGGGCGTCCTTGCGTCATGGCCGATTTCAGTTTCAGCAGGGTGCGGATTTCCTCGGCCACCGCCCACAGCACCAGCGGCAATGCTTCGCCTTCGCCCTTCAGACCTTCCAGCATGCGCGTCAGGCGCGCGGCGTCGCCGGACAGCATCGCCTCATTTAATTTGAACACATCGTAGCGGGCGACATTCAACACCGCGTCGTGGATCTGCTCGAACGTCAATTTCCCTTCCGGGTACAACAATCCCAGTTTCTGGATTTCCTGATGCGCCGCCAGCAGGTTGCCTTCGACGCGGTCGGCGATAAAATCCAGGCTTTGCCGGTCGGCGCTTTGCTGCTGCGCCGCCAGCCGGTTGCCGATCCAGCCGGGCAGGTGCGCCCGCTCCACCAGCGGAATGTCGATGAACACGCCGGCCTGCTGCAGCGCCGCCACCCAAGCGGTCTTTTGCGTGGCCCAGTCCAGCTTCGGCAACGTCACCAGCGTGACATTGTCGGGGCTGAGGTCGGCACTGTAATTTTGCAGAGCCTGACCGCCTTCCTTGCCGGGCTTGCCGGTCGGGATGCGCAACTCGATCAGCTTGCGGTCGCCGAATAGCGATTGTGATTGATTGGCTGCCAGCAGCGCACCCCATTTGAAACTGCGCTCGACCACCAGCACGTCGCGTTCGGTCAAGCCTTGCGCGCGCGCGGTCTGGCGGATCTTGTCGGCGGCTTCCAGCGCCAGCAGGTGCTCGTCGCTGGCGATCACGTACAGCGGCGCGAGCGGTTTGCCGAGGTGTGCATCGAGCGCGTCGAGCCGCAGTTGCATCGCTGTGTCCTGACAGTTTATGCGCCGGGTTTGATGGCGGCGAGGCGACGCATCACTTGCTGCACCAAATCGCTTTGCATGTCGCGGTAGAGCAGTTGCTTCTCGCCTTCTTTGGCCAGTACCACGGCTTCGTTGAAGCTCAGTTCGCGCTTGAGCGTGATGTCGGTGGCGGGGATGAATTCTTTGCCGGCGTTGTTGCGAACTTTGAAGCGCAGGGTGTAATACAACGCCAGTTCGCGTATTTGACCCTTGCTGTTCAGGGTGAGAGTCGATTCGGTCTTGGCTTCGGTGAGCACGTCGAGAATCGCTTCCGCCGATTTGGCGTCGGCGACGGTTTCCGTGTCACCGCTGGCGCGGATGTGGCGTTTCAATTCCGCGCCGAGCGATGATGTGTCGGCAACCGAGACGTACATGGTTTTGAACGGTAGTACGGTTTCACCTTGCGAGCCGCGCAGGTGGAAACCGCAACCGGCCAGCAACGCTACTGCGGCTAAGCTGGTAGCGAAAGAGAAAAACGCACGACGAGGCTTGAGCATCTTGTGTCCTTTTGTGTTTGCGTTCAGGCGACGATGTTGACCAGCTTGCCGGGCACCACGATGATTTTTTTCGGCGTGCCTTCGACATATTTTTGTACATTGTCGTTGGCCAGCGCCGCTGCTTCGACGGTGGCCTTGTCGGCATCCTTGGCGACTTTAATACTGCCGCGCAGCTTGCCGTTGACTTGCACCATCAGTTCGATCTCGGATTGCTCCAGCGCGGCGTTGTCCACTTGCGGCCACGGCGCGTCGAGGATGTCGCCATGCATTTTCGCAAAGCCGAGTTCCTGCCACAGCACATGGGTGAGGTGCGGCGCAACCGGGTTGAGGATACGCAGGAAAATCGCCAGCGATTCCGCTATCACTGCAGCGCCGCTGTCATCCAGCTTGGCGCTTTCCAAGGTGTTGAGCATCTTCATGCAGGCCGACACCACGGTGTTGTATTGCAGCCGCTTGTAGTCGTGTTCGGCTTGCTGCAGGATTTTGTGCACTTCGCGGCGCAGGGTTTTCTGGGCATCGTTCAGCGCGCCGGCATCGAGCGCGCCGGCGGCCGTGACGCGTGCAGCCTGCGCATGCGCATAAGTCCAGACGCGCTTGAGAAAGCGGTGCGCGCCCTCGACGCCGGCATCGTTCCATTCCAGCGTCTGTTCCGGCGGCGCGGCGAACATCACGAACAGGCGCGCGGTGTCGGCACCGTAGCGGTCGATCAATTCCTGTGGATCGACGCCGTTGTTCTTCGACTTCGACATCGTGGTCATTTCGTATTCGAGCGGCGTGCCATCCTTCTTCAGCTTGCCGCCGATGATCTGGCCATTCTCGTTGGCGACGACATCGACTTCGTGTTCCCAATAATAATTCTTGCCGGCGTCGGCCGGCTTGTGGAAGAACGCACCTTTCAGCACCATGCCTTGCGTCAGCAAGTTGGTGAAGGGTTCGTCGATCTTCACCAGGCCGAGGTCGCGCATCACCTTGGTCCAGAAGCGTGCGTACAGCAGGTGCAAGATCGCATGCTCGATGCCGCCGATGTACTGATCCATCGGCATCCAGTAGTCGGCGCCGCCGGCCACCATCTGCTCGCTATTTTTTGGATCGCAATAACGCATGAAGTACCACGACGAATCGACGAAGGTATCCATAGTGTCGGTTTCGCGCCGCGCCGGTTTGCCGCAACAGGGGCAAGCGACCTTGAGAAAATCTTCGCGCTTGTTGAGCGGATTGCCACTGCCGTCCGGTACGCAATCCTGCGGCAGCACCACCGGCAAATCTTTTTCCGGCACCGGTACGGCACCGCACGCGTCGCAATGGATGATCGGGATCGGCGTGCCCCAGTAACGCTGGCGCGAGATGCCCCAGTCGCGCAGACGCCAAGTAGTTTTCTTTTCGCCGATGCCTTGGGCGGCGAGGTCGGTGGCGATTTTTTCGACGGCGGCCTTGTAGTGCAAGCCGTCGTAGGCACCGGAATTGACTGTGACGCCGCGTTGCTTGTCGCCATACCATTCTTGCCAAGCGTCGGTCGAGAAGGGTTCGCCTTCGACGGCGATGACTTGCTTGATGGCGATGCCGTATTTCTTGGCAAAGGCGAAGTCGCGCTCGTCGTGCGCCGGCACGCCCATCACCGCACCATCGCCGTAGCTCATCAACACATAGTTGCCGACCCAGACTTCGACTTGCGTGCCGGTCAGCGGGTGCGTGACGAACAATCCGGTCGGCATGCCTTCCTTCTCGCGCAGCGCGAGTTCGGCTTCGGTGGTGCCGCCTTTCTTGCATTTCTCGATGAAGGCGGCGAGTTTTGGATTGCTGGCGGCGGCGTGGGTTGCGAGCGGATGTTCCGCCGCCACCGCGCAAAAGGTGACGCCCATGATGGTGTCGGCGCGGGTGGTGAAGACCCACAGCTTGCCTTGCGGTGGAACCCCATCCCCATCCCGGCCTTCCCCTTGAAGGGGAAGGTGAGAACGGTTGACCGGGGCGGTCAAGTCATAAGGAAAGGCGAAACGCACGCCTTCGCTTTTGCCGATCCAGTTTTCTTGCATCAAGCGCACCCGCTCGGGCCAGCCGGGCAGCTTGTTGGCGACGCAGTCGAGCAATTCTTCGGCGTAGTCGGTGATCTTCAGGTAGTAGCCGGGGATTTCGCGTTTTTCCACCAGCGCGCCGGTGCGCCAGCCGCGGCCGTCGATCACTTGCTCGTTGGCGAGTACGGTCTGGTCAACCGGGTCCCAGTTGACGACCTGGGTCTTGCGGTAGGCGATGCCTTTTTCCAGCATCTTCAGGAACAGCCACTGGTTCCACTTGTAGTAACTCGGATCGCAGGTGGCGACTTCGCGCGACCAGTCGATCGCCAGACCCATCGCCTGCATCTGCTTCTTCATGTAGGCGATGTTGTCGTAGGTCCATTGCGCCGGCGGCACCTTGTTCTTCAGCGCGGCGTTTTCGGCAGGTAGGCCGAAGGCGTCCCAGCCCATCGGCATCAGGACGTTGTAGCCGTTCATGCGCAGGAAGCGCGCCAGCATGTCGTTGATGGTGTAGTTGCGCACATGGCCCATGTGCAGCTTGCCGGATGGGTAGGGCAGCATCGAGCAGGCGTAGAACTTTTTCTTGTCCTGGCCTTGCCGGTCTTTCGCGTGTTCGACGGCTTTGTAGGCGTCGATGGTTTGCCAATGGTCTTGCGCCGCTTTTTCGACCTCGGCGGGGCTGTATTTGTCTTGCATGAGGGGCGGTGCTGATGAGTGATATTGAACCCGCCATTATACTGGCTCGGGCACCGGCTTAGGCGGCTGGGAAACGGCAGTTTTCGCTGAAAAATCAGCGTTCTACGAGTTTCAAGGCAGGTTTTTCGCCGTAATCGGCGTAACGCTCGTTGATGGCCTCGATGCAGAAGGCGAGTTCATCGAACAAATCAGGGATGCGCTGGCGTAGCGTATCGGCGTGGCTGATTTCGATGTCGAGGATTTCATCCGCCGCCAGTTTGAAGCGGGTCATGCCCTCGTCGTCGCGCAGGTAACTCAGGCAATCGACCCAGGCATTCATGTTGTTGCCATAAAAATCGGGGAAGCCGAAGGCGGTCTTGCAGGCGGTGTGGAAGCCGGGCCAGTCGGCGATGGTGTTGCCGTCTAGCTGCACTCTGGCCATTATTTGGCGGGCGTTGCCGGTTTGGGATCGGTCACGAAGCCGATTTTGCTTAAGCCATTGTTTTGCGCCGAAGACATGACTTGGGCGATGACTTCGTAGCGGGTGGCTTTGTCGGCGCGCAGTTGCAGTTCTGGTTGCGGTTTTTTCTGCGCCGCTGCATGCAGCCGGCCTTCAAAATCGGCTTGGGCAACAGGGTCGTTGTTCCAGAATAACTTGCCTTCGCCATTGATCGACACCGAAATCGTTTCTGGTTTTTCCGGTGCGGGTGCCGATTGGGCATTCGGCAGATCGAGCTTGATCGCGTGGGTGAATAACGGCGAGGTGATGATGAAGATCACCAGCAACACCAGCATCACGTCAACCATCGGCGTGACATTGATTTCCGCCATGGGAGCTGCTTGCTTGTTGTCGTTGAATCCGCCGAAGGCCATGATCGATCCTCAGTCAGTTTTTTCCGACCCGGCTGCCGGTGGTCAGGTAAGCGTGCAGGTCGTGCGCGAAACCGTCGAGTTCCGCCAATGTTAAACGGTTGACGCGAGTAAAGGCGTTGTAGCCCAGCACCGCCGGGATCGCCACCACCAAGCCGAGCGCGGTCATGATGAGCGCTTCACCGACCGGGCCGGCGACTTTGTCGATTTGCACGGTGCCAGAGAGCGACACCGCCATTAACGCGTGATAAATCCCCCAAACCGTGCCGAATAGGCCAACGAAGGGCGCGGTCGAGCCAATCGAGGCCAGCAGCGTGAGACCCGTTTCGAGGCGCGCAGCGACCTTGTTGATGCCTTGGCGCAGTGTGCGGGTAATCAGCTCGCTCGGATCGCTGGCGGCGTTGAGTGAGCCGCCCTGCGTGCCGACGTTGGCGGCCTGCGCGCTTTGCGCCGCTAGCGGCGTGAAAATGTTTTCGCCATCCGCTTGTTTGATGAGGGTAATTGCATCGTTCAGAGTCGGCGCGCTCCAGAAGGCTTCCAGCGACTTAGCGCTTTTACGGATGCGCCACGAACTCCAAGATTTGGAGAGGATGAAATACCAGCTTGCCACCGACATGATGAGCAGCACATAGGCAACCGCGTGCGAAATTGCATCGCCTTGCGCCCAGTAGTGGGCAAATCCCAAATTGGCAGTGGTCGGATTCATGGTGCTCCGTGTGAGAGAGTGACGATTATTTCAGGCCCAGCACATCCTGCATGTCGTACAGGCCGGCTGGTTTGTCGGCGAGGAAGCGGGCGGCGCGCAGACTGCCGTGGGCATAGTGGACGCGGCTGGAGGACTTGTGGGTGATCTCGATGCGCTCGCCGAGTCCGGCGAACAGTACGGTATGGTCGCCGATGATGTCGCCGCCGCGGATGGTGGCGAAACCGATCGACGAGGGATCGCGCGGGCCGGTCACGCCTTCGCGTGCGAACACGCCGACTTCTTTCAAGTCGCGGCCGAGCGCCTTGGCGACCACTTCGCCCATTTGCAGTGCGGTGCCGGACGGCGCATCGACCTTGTGACGATGGTGCGCTTCGATGATTTCAATGTCGTAGCCTTCGGCGAAATTTTTCGCCGCCATTTCCAGCAATTTCATGGTGACGTTGACGCCGACACTCATGTTGGGCGCGAACATGATCGCAGTCTTTTTCGCGGCAGCGGCGATGGCGGCCTTGCCGGCTTCGTCGAAACCGGTGGTGCCGATGATGAGCTTGATCCCGTGCGCGGCGCAGTATTCCAAATGCTTGAGCGTGCCTTCCGGGCGGGTGAAGTCGATCAAGAAGTTGGCGTTGGCCAAACCTTTGGCAAGATCGGATTCGATGGTGACGCCGCTGGGCTGGCCGGTGAAAGCGCTGGCGTCGATGCCGATGCTCGGACCGGGAATGTCGAGCGCGCCGGCCAGCACAGTATCGTCGGCTTCCTGCACGGCTTCGATCAGCATGCGCCCCATGCGGCCGGACGCGCCGGCGATGGCAATTTTCAGTGGATTCATGACGATACGGAGGGGAAAATTCTTAACGGTTCGGCGCGTCTTTCGGGGCTGGCGTGGACGACGGATCTGCGGCCGGGCCAGTCGTCGTTGCTGCTGTGGAGGCGGCAGCCGGTGTTGCCGGGGCGGCTGGCTTGGCTGCTTCCGGTGGCGCCGAGCCGGCGATCAGGGAGATGTAATCTTTTTCATTCGGTAGATCGGCGCCCTCGACGCTGGCTAAGCGGTTGCCTTGGAAGCGCAACACCACTTTGCTGGTGATGATTTCGCCATTGCCTTTCTTGAGACGGAAAACATAATCCCAGCGATCGGCGTGGAAGAGGTCGGTCAGCAGCGGCGCACCCAGCACGAAGCGCACTTGTTCCGGCGTCATGCCCTGCTTCAGTTGCGCCACCATTTCCTGGGAAATGAAATTGCCTTGCTGGATATCGATTCGGTAGGGCGAGAAAATGCCGAACAGGCGGCGCTGCTCGATGGTTTGCACACCACTTGGTTTGCTTGCTGCTGGGGCGGCAGCAACGACGGCAGCAGGCGCTGCAGCGGCAGGTGCGCTGGCTTGAGCGGCGGGCGCAGCAGGAGCAGTTGCGGGCGTAGCCGGAGCAGCGGCAGTCTGTACCGCTGTGGTTTCCGCTGGTTTAGCCGGTGCGGCAGCTACAGCGGTGGCAGGCGCAGCTTTTGCCGGCGCATTGGCCGTGGCTGGCGCATCGTCCATCAACGGATTTTTCGAGGCGCAGCCGACCAGTAGAGCGGGCAGGATCAACGCGGTAAGTGCGGACCGATGGGCGGAAAGCAGCATGGACATAAGGTTCTCGGCCGGATGAGGAAAAATGGATTAAAACGCTATATGATAAAGCACTTCCTATTATCCGGCGAAAAACATGTCCAACTCCCCATCTGACCTGAAATCCAGTGGCTTGAAGGCAACCTTGCCGCGTCTGAAGATTCTCGACATCTTTCAGAACAGTAGCGTGCGCCATCTGAGCGCCGAGGACGTGTACAAGATTTTGCTGACAGAAAACATGGATGTCGGACTGGCGACCGTGTACCGCGTGCTCACCCAATTTGAGCAGGCCGGTCTGCTGCATCGCAATCATTTTGAGACCGGCAAAGCGGTATTTGAACTAAACGAAGGGTCGCACCACGATCATTTGGTGTGCCTAGATTGTGGTCTGGTGGAAGAATTTTTTGATGAAGGCATCGAAAAACGCCAGCAAAAAATCGCGCAGGAACGCGGCTTTAATCTGACTGAACATGCCTTGGCGCTGTATGGTCATTGCACCAAAGAGAAGTGCCCGCATCGCGGATGAGTGACGGGTATAGTCGCCCATCAACAGATTGCCAAGTCCTGATTTGGTTGCGGCGTTATCCGTGACTCAAGGCATTGGACAGGAGCTTGGCGGTGATATCCACCAGCGGAATCACCCGTTCATACGCCATGCGCGTCGGGCCGATGACGCCTAGCGTACCGACCACCTTGCCGTTGACTTCGTAGGGCGCGGTCACCACGCTCATCTGGTCGATCGGCACCAGTTGCGATTCGCCGCCGATGAAAATTTGTACGCCGGTTGCTTTGCTGGAAATGTCGAGCAACTGCATCAGACTGGTTTTTTGCTCAAAGACTTCAAACAGCTTGCGCAACGAGCTCATGTTCGACGACAGATCGGTCACCGACAGCAGATTGCGCTCACCGGAAATCACCACCTCCTCACCGGTATCGGACATGGCGTCGCTGCCGGCTTCGACCGCCGCTTGCATCAGGCGCGTCATGTCGTCGCGCAACTGGCGCAACTCGCCTTGCAGACGCAGCCGCACTTCATCGAAGCGCAAGCCGCCGAAATGCTCGTTGATGTAATTGGCCGCCTGCGTCAGTTGCGAAGGCGAGTAATCGACATCGGTCAGCAGCAGACGATTGTGCACATCGCCATTGGGCGCAACGATCACCAGCAGGATGCGTTTTTCCGACAGGCGCAGGAAATCGATTTGCTGAAATACCGATTCGTGACGCGGCGTCAGCACCACGCCGGCGAATTGCGACAGCGACGACAACACCTGCGCGGCATTGGTCAGCGTTTTTTGTTGCGAAGTGGTGTGCAATCGGGTGTGCAGGCTCGATTCCAGCGCCGCTTCATCGATCGGCTGCACTGTCAGCAGCGTATCGACAAAGACGCGGTAGCCGCGCGGGGTCGGTATCCGTCCTGCCGAAGTGTGCGGACTGGCGACGAAACCCATGTCTTCGAGATCGGCCATGATGTTGCGGATGGTCGCCGGCGACAGCTCTAGGCCAGAAATTTTCGACAGCGCGCGCGATCCCACCGGCTGGCCGTCGGCGATATAGCGTTCGACCAGGGCTTTGAGCAGGGTTTGGGCGCGGTTATCGAGTTGCATGCGGGTATTCTAGCGAGCAGCCAGCCGCGGCGCCAGCCAATCGTGTAGATCGTGCAAGTTGTGAAAACTGGCATGGGCTGCGACATGGGCGGGCAATGGGGATGGCAAGGTCAAACCGCCACGATTGAGCCAAACTGCTTGCAGACCCGCGTGACGCGCGCCGGCGACATCGATGTCGAGGTCGTCGCCGACGTGCACGCATGCATTTGGCGCGACGCCCAGCGCCGCACATGCGGCCAGAAAAATTTCTGGCGCTGGCTTGGCGACGCCGAAGCGATGCGCGGCCAAGGTCGTTTGAAAATAGCGCGCCAGCCCGATCGCTTCCAGATCGGCGACGCCGTTGGTGACGGCGCCGAGCGCAACCCGCCCTTGCAGGCGCGCGAATAGCGGCAGCACGTCTTCGAATAAAGTCACCGCGTTGCGCGCTTGCAGGAATACCGCCATCGCCGCATCGACCTGCGCCGGGTCTTCTCCGGCGGCGAGGAATGCTTCGCGCAGCACGGTATGGCGCAGCGCCGATAGGTCAATCCGGTATTCCGGTTGCGCTAGCAACAAGGCCATCCGGCGCTCGCGCAAGCTGGCGATGCTGCATTGCTGTGCGACGCGCGGCGCGTGGATCGTTAACCAGTCGTGTAAGACCAGCTCGGCGCGCGCGATCACCGGCGCGATCGGCCACAGGGTATCGTCCAGATCGAACAGGACGGCTTGGATGGGTTGGTGTTCCATGTCGGGATCATGCGGGCAGCGGGCTTGGCTTTCAAGTCTTTCCGTAAAACTTCAAGCCTGAGCGTAATTATGGTCTAATCGACGGCATGTCTAGCAAACCAGCTTCCAGTGCCTTCCGCACCATTGCCGTCGTCGGCAAACCGATGGCGATCGGCATCGGCGATTCATTGGCGGAAATCGCCGCCTTCCTGCAAGGCAGCGGCCGCAACGTCGTGTTCGAGGCGGAAACCGCGCGCCATGTCACCGTGCCGGGCGTGCGCAGCATGACGCCGGCAGAAATCGGCGAACACGCCGATGTCGCCATCGTGGTCGGTGGCGATGGCACCATGCTCGGCATTGCGCGGCAACTGGCTTCCAGCGATGTGCCGCTGATCGGTATCAACCACGGCCGACTCGGCTTCATGACCGACATCCCGGTCGAACGCATGATGCCCTTGTTGGCCGATATGCTGGACGGCAAGGTGGAATCGGAACGGCGTAGCCTGCTCGAAGGCGAAGTGCTGCGCGACAATCAACCGATTTTTCAGGCATTGGCCTTCAATGACGTGGTGGTGGCGCGCGGCACCGGCTCCGGCATGGTCGAACTGAAGGTGAGCGTCGATGACCGTTTCATGTACAACCAGCGTTCCGACGGCTTGATCGTTTCCACGCCGACCGGTTCCACGGCGTATTCGCTGTCG
>JAFECY010000062.1 GCA_018241865.1 Pseudomonadota bacterium
AACGCACCTTGTCGATCATCAAACCGGACGCAGTCGCTAAAAACGTGATCGGTCAGATTTATTCCCGTTTTGAAGGCGCCGGCCTGAAAGTCATCGCCGCGCGCATGGTGCATCTGTCCCGCGCCGAAGCAGAGGGTTTCTATGCCGTGCACCGCGAGCGTCCTTTCTTCAAAGATTTGGTTGATTTCATGATCTCCGGTCCGGTGATGGTGCAGGCACTGCAAGGAGAAGGCGCGATTGGCAAAAACCGCGAACTGATGGGCGCGACCGATCCGAAGAAAGCAGAAAAAGGCACGATTCGCGCTGATTTCGCTGACTCCATCGACGCCAATGCCGTCCACGGCTCCGATGCGCCGGAAACCGCTGCAGTCGAAATCGCCTATTTTTTCCCGGCGCTGAATCTGTATTCCCGTTGATGTAACCCTCGTCGATCGGGCGCTGCCTGAAAGACGAAGATATGATGCGCACTCGCGATGACGGAGCTCACCAATTTGCTGGACCTCGATCCCGCGCAACTCGTCGCCTACTGCGGCGAGTTGGGTGAGAAACCGTTTCGCGCCAAACAATTGCAGCGCTGGATTCATCAATTCGGTGCTGACAATTTTGATGCAATGACCGATCTGGCGAAATCGCTGCGCGACAAGCTCGCCACCCGCGCCGTCATTGCTGCTCCCAAAGTAATCAGCGACCACACGTCTGCCGATGGCACCCGCAAATGGTTGCTCGACGTCGGGCAGGGCAATGCGATCGAAACCGTGTTCATCCCCGAAGAAAATCGCGGCACCTTGTGCGTTTCGACTCAGGCCGGTTGCGCGGTCAATTGTCGTTTTTGTTCGACCGGCAAGCAGGGTTTCAACCGCAATCTCACGGTGGGCGAAATCATCGGCCAGTTGTGGATGGCGGAATTCGCCTTGCGCCAGACCAAGGGC
Organism: Pseudomonadota bacterium; assembly: GCA_018241865.1. Lineage (GTDB taxonomy): Bacteria > Pseudomonadota > Gammaproteobacteria > Burkholderiales > Burkholderiaceae_D > Paucimonas. The sequence goes on from JAFECY010000062.1 coordinate 930, forward strand.
ATCGAACCCGGCCCCAAGGGCGAGCGCCAGATCACCAATGTCGTGATGATGGGCATGGGCGAACCATTGCTCAATTTTGAGCCGACCGTCACTGCACTCAAGCTGATGCTGGATGATAACGCCTATGGCTTATCGCGCCGGCGTGTCACGTTGTCCACCAGTGGTGTGGTGCCGATGATCGACAAACTGGCGCAGGAATGCCCGGTGGCGCTGGCCGTGTCCTTGCATGCTTCCAACGATGCTTTGCGCGACGATTTGGTGCCACTCAACAAAAAATATCCGCTACGTGAATTGATGGCGGCCTGTAAACGCTATCTCGCGTATGCGCCGCGCGATTTCATCACGTTTGAATATTGCATGCTTGATGGTGTCAATGATGGCGATACACATGCGCGCGAGTTAGTGGCGTTGGTGCAGGACAGACAGAATCCGGTGCCGTGCAAATTTAACCTGATTCCTTTTAATCCTTTCCCGGAGTCGGGTTTGCTGCGTTCGAATAATGTGCGCATCAAAGCTTTTGCACAGATATTGATGGATGCCGGTATCGTCACCACTATCCGCAAGACCCGTGGTGATGATATCGACGCCGCCTGCGGCCAGTTGGCCGGTGAAGTACAGGATCGCACGCGCGTGCAGGAACGCATGCGTAAGATGGAAGAATACAAAACCAAATTCGGCAAAAATTTTGGCCGTATCGTGGAGGTGTCAACATGAATCGAATCCGTAATGTCGTGCTCGCCCTCGCATTCACTGCCGCGCTGGCCGGCTGCGCTGCTGGCCCGGGAGGGGGAGGGGAGATGCGCGACCTGCCAACCAGCTCTGACCAAACCGATATACAAAAACGCGCAAAAGTTCGTTTAGAACTGGCGGTCGGTTACTACGAACAGCATCAACTGACGACAGCGCTGGATGAAGTCAAACGCGCCTTACAGATCGATCCGAATTATGCCGATGCTTACAGTGTGCGCGCGCTGATTTATATGGATATGAATGAAACCCGTCTGGCCGAGGAGGGTTTTCAGTATGCGCTCAAGCTGAGGCCGAACAACCCGGATTTCGCTAACAACTATGGCTGGTTCTTGTGCCAGAACGATCGGGCAGCCGAGTCGATTCCGCAATTTGAGAGTGCCTTGAAAAACCGCGCTTACCAATCTCCGGCTAAAGCCTTGAATAACGCTGGAGTGTGTAGCCTGAAACTCAAAGACGAGACGGCCGCCGAGCGCTATTTTACCGAAGCATTTCGCTACGATACGGAAAATGTGACGACCAATGTTAACTTGGCGCGCTTGCATTTCCAACGACGTGATTATCCGCGCGCGAAGTTTTACATCAATCGCGCAGTCAAGAGCGATACCGCGAATGCTGAAGCGCTTTGGCTGGGCGTGAAAATCGAACGCAAGTTGGGTGATCGTGCGGCAGAAGCTACGCTGGCGACGCAATTGCGTCGCCGCTTCCCGACTTCCACCGAATACGCTGCCTTCCAGCGCGGGGCTTTCGATGAGTGAGGCGGAAGTTGGTGACGCAATTTCGCCAGCGGCTAAGGATGCGTCGGCCGTTGCGGTAAAGGCAGCCGGCCCTGGTGCACAACTCGCGGCGCAACGCGAAGCGCAGGGCTGGACCGTCGAACAGGTTGCTAGTCAGTTGAATATGGCGACACGCCAAATTCATGCTTTGGAAAGCAATCATTTTGCTGCTTTGCCGGGCATGGTAGTCGTGCGCGGCTTCTTGCGTTCCTATGCCAAATTGTTGAAGCTCGATCCGGCTCCACTACTGGCGATGGTGGCGGAAGAGAGTGCTGCGCAACCAGCCGATACTATCGAACTCAAGCGTGCCTTGTCCGCACCCTACACCGAGTCCAGCTTGCCGCCGATGGTCAAGCCGGCTTCCACTTCACGCGGCCTGCTGTTGTTTGCGTGTTTGGTACTGCTGGTCGCGGCCGGTTGGATGGCATACCGCAATGGCTTGCTGCCCATGCCGATAGCGGAACAGGCTGGTAGCAAGACGCTGTCAGCGGCTGAGGCTGTGTCGTCGGCGACTGTCACGTCGCCCTCGCTAACTACGGAAGAGCGAACACAGGCTTCCACCACGGTTGAATTGCCCGCGACGGTATCGACGACGACGCCTGCAACCACCCAGCCGTCTGCGCCATCTGTAACCAAAGTCGATCCGCCGATTGTTCAGGCGGTACAGGAACTGACGCAGCCAGCAACTGAGCAGAAAATCGCGGATAAACCCGCGCTGCCCGACCCTCTGAGTGCACCGGTGGATGGGAAGAATAGTTTGGTGTTGAACGTCCGTAAGGATGCTTGGGTGGAAATCCGGCGTGCGGACAAAGTAGTCGTGGTTTCCCGCTTACTCAAGGCGGGAACGACTGCCGCGTTCGAGGTGACTCAGCCGGTTTCGCTGATCGTCGGCAATGCTGCTGGCGTCGATGTCAGTCTGCGCGGCAAGCCGTTGGATCCGAAGGCGGCAAAGAATAATGTGATTCGTCTGGATGTGAAGTAAGGCTCCCATGCAAGACCAGCAATTTCCGATTCCCTCTGGATTTTTGAAGCGTCGCCAGAGTCGCCGCGTAGCGATCCGCTATGGGCAGCGCGAAGTCGGCGTCGGCGGCATCTCACCAATCATGGTGCAGTCGATGACCAATACCGACACCGCCGATGCCATTGCCACCGCGATTCAGATCAAAGATTTGGCACGCGCAGGTTCCGAGGTGGTGCGCATCACCGTCAACAACCCGGAAGCCGCAGCCGCCGTACCGGCAATTCGCGAACAGCTCGACAAAATGGGCATCGATGTGCCTTTGGTCGGCGATTTCCATTACAACGGCCACACGCTGCTGAAGGATTATCCAGAATGCGCGCAAGCTTTGTCCAAGTACCGCATTAACCCCGGCAATGTCGGGCAGGGTGCCAAGCGCGATACCCAGTTCGCGCAAATGATTGAAGCCGCCTGCAAGTACGACAAGCCAGTGCGTATCGGCGTCAACTGGGGCAGTCTCGACCAGTCGCTGCTGGCGCGCATCATGGATGAGAACGCCAAGCGTGTCGAACCTTGGGATGCGCAGGCTGTCATGTATGAAGCCTTGGTGACTTCTGCTATTGAGAATGCTCAACGCGCCGAAGAGCTTGGTTTGGCGGGTGATCGCATTATTTTGTCCTGCAAGGTGAGTGGTGTGCAGGATTTGATTGCTGTCTATCGCGAACTGGCGCGCCGTTGCGATTATCCGCTACACCTAGGCCTGACCGAAGCCGGTATGGGTAGCAAGGGTATCGTCGCTTCCACCGCCGCCCTGTCGGTGTTGCTGCAAGAAGGCATCGGCGACACCATCCGCATTTCGCTGACGCCGGAACCGGGTGGCGACCGTACCCGCGAAGTCATCGTCGGCCAGGAAATTCTACAAACCATGGGCTTGCGCAAATTCGCGCCGATGGTGATTGCCTGTCCTGGTTGCGGTCGTACCACGTCAACCGTGTTCCAGGAATTGGCCGACCGTATCCAAACTTATTTGCGCGATCAGATGCCGGTTTGGAAAAAGCAGTATCCCGGTGTGGAAAGCATGAATGTTGCCGTCATGGGCTGCATCGTCAACGGCCCGGGCGAATCGAAGCATGCCAACATTGGCATCAGCCTGCCCGGCACCGGCGAGTCGCCGGCTGCACCGGTGTTCGTCGATGGTCAGAAAACTGTCACTCTGCGTGGCGAGAATATCGCCGAAGAATTCCAAGCGATTGTGCTCGATTACGTGCAGACCCGCTATGGCTCTGCCGCAGCGGCAGCCTAGCTTCACTTTTTACCAGTCGTTTATCAGATGTCTGAAAACAAAAAAATGGAAAAGATCGTTGGCGTCAAAGGGATGAATGACACCCTACCGGCCGACGCACCTCTGTGGGAATTGTTTGAAAACACCGTGCAGTCCGTGTTGAAGAGTTACGGCTTTCAGCAAATCCGCACGCCGATCGTCGAGCCGACCGCCTTGTTCGCGCGCGGCTTGGGCGAAGTCACCGATATCGTTGAGAAGGAAATGTATACCTTCACCGATTCGATGAACGGCGATCAATTGACCTTGCGCCCGGAAAGCACTGCTGGCGTGGTGCGCGCCGTACTTGAACACAATCTCACTTACGACAGTCCCAAGCGCCTATGGTATGCCGGGCCGATGTTCCGTCACGAGCGCCCGCAGCGCGGACGCTATCGGCAGTTCCACCAAGTCGGGGCTGAAGCGATTGGCTTCACCGGGCCGGATGTCGATGCCGAGTTAATCATGATGTGTCAGCGACTGTGGGACGATCTCGGCCTAGAAAACATCAAGCTCGAAGTGAATTCGATTGGTGATGCCGAAGAGCGTAAACGTCACCGTGCTGATTTGATCGCTTATTTCGAGCAGCACAAAGACGCGCTGGATGCGGATGCACAACGTCGTTTGTATGCCAACCCGCTGCGTATCCTCGACACCAAAAATCCCGCGATGCAGGATTTAGTGAATGCTGCACCGAAGCTGCTTGATTATCTCGGCGAGGGATCACGCGCGCACTTTGAAGGCGTGCAGAAGATTTTGCGTCACAACAGCATTCCGTTCACCATCAATCCACGCCTAGTGCGCGGGATGGATTACTACAACCGCACCGTATTCGAGTGGGTGACTGACCAGCTCGGCGCGCAAGGCACTGTCTGCGGCGGCGGTCGCTACGATCCGCTGGTCGAGATGTTCGGCGGCAAGCCGACGCCGGCCTGTGGTTTTGCGATGGGGGTCGAGCGTTTGCTGGAATTGATGAAGGCCAGTGGCGAGCAGTTCGCCCGCAACCAGTGCGACGTCTATCTGGTGCATCAGGGCGAGGAAGCGCAACTGCAGGCCTTCGTCTTGGCCGAACGCCTACGCGATGCTGGCTTGGATGTTGTGCTACATTGCGCAGCGGCCGGCTCCGGTGGTAGCTTCAAGGCGCAGATGAAGCGCGC
>JAFECY010000063.1 GCA_018241865.1 Pseudomonadota bacterium
GTTTCCCAAGCCTCTTCGCCGTTCAAGGCTTCCCGGAATTCAAACATTCCTTGGATGTGTTTAATCAGCGTCGCCCGGACGATCTTGGAATCGTCGGCGATCAAAACCCGCGGCTTGACTGGAATTTCAACGGACATGGTTATGCGCAAATCAGCTTGATTTATGCTTTGCCTACTCTATCCTGCAAGGATACCCGTAAGCAACACTTTTTGACAGCATTTCGCAATTGGCTTACATTAAGCGCACCAATTTAAAAAATTACATAATGGCAAGTACCCGTTCCTTCCTTTCCGCACGTGCGGCAGCCGTATCCGGCCTGCTGCTCGTTGGCCTATTGGCCAGCGGCACGGTATGGAGCGATCCCATGTCAGGCGAGGGAAGCGAAGCGCCGACGGTAGCCAGCAAGCTAAAAGGTTTCACCAGCCGCGCTTCGGAGTTAGCAATGCAAGCCATGAGCTTGCTCGGCGTGCGTTACAAGCGCGGCGGCAATACCCCGGACAGCGGCCTCGACTGTAGCGGGCTGGTGCATTACGTCTTCAAAGAAGCTTGGGGCAAGACGCTGCCACGTACCGCCGAGGAATTGAGTCAGGTCGGCGGTCAGGTTGACAAGCAAGATCTGCAACCGGGCGATCTCGTTTTTTATCATACCCTGCGCCGCAAGTTTTCCCACGTCGGCATTTATCTGGGTAACAACACCTTCATTCATGCGCCCTCCTCCGGTGGCCAAGTTCGCATTGAAAGCATGGAAGTCAGTTATTGGAAATCCCGCTTCAGCGGTGCGCGTCGCATCAGCGACACGGAACAGACGTATTCTTCGCTGCCATCCGCCACCCCGACCGCCACGGTCAGCATACCTGCCGCTGCATCGTCTTATTATTCCCAGTCTTTTTGATTACTGCTCCCGCTTCGCTTTCAGCTTCTGTCTAATCTCGGCCACTTTGGCCAACGTCGCTTGTTCGCCGGCCAGAATGGCTAAGTTGCGACCTGCGAAATCCCCACCCTTCATGGCGCTCAAGCCCGGCTTGATGACGACATCGGCATCTTTCAAGGCATAACTGTTAATGCTCTGCCCCATGATGGCAAAAGTTTGCAACAGCATGTCGATCGAACTAGAAGCCGGTTGCGCCTCGGGCTGGGCTGAGATATTCACCGCGATCACGAAATCCGCTCCCATTTCTCGGGCGAAACGCGTCGGCACCGGCGCCACGAGGCCGCCATCGACATACATATGCCCACCAATTTTCACCGGCTGGAAAATGCCGGGCACTGCCGAAGACGCACGCACCGCTTGCCCTGTGTTCCCGCGTCGAAACAAGATTGCTTGACCGGAATGTAAATCGGTCGCTACCGCACCAAACGGGATCCGCATCTTTTCCAATGGCAGATTACTGAGCGTCTTGTTGACGTAATTCTGCAAAGCCTCGCCTTTCAGCACGCCGCTGGATTTGGCAAACAAAGGAACTGACCAGTCTGAAATTTCCGCCTCGTCCATATCCAGCGCCAACTTCTGCAGAGCAAAGCCATTATTACCAGCGGCATACAACGCCCCCACCAAACTACCGGCGCTGGTGCCAACCACCATATCAGGCACGATGCCCTGCGCTTCTAGCACTTTAATGACGCCGATGTGGGCAAAGCCGCGCGCTGCACCTCCACCTAGTACCAACGCGACCTTGATCTCGCGCGCCGGTTTTTGCGTCGTCACGGGCGGCACATCGTCTCCCTTGGTGGCGCAAGCACTCAAGAGCAAAAGGCATGACAACAAGAAAACGGAACGCAAAGCAGGCATGGGGGAAATATTTGGAAAAACGAAGGGAGGCGCCATTGTCAGGCGGGAAGGGATTGGCAAACTCAGGCCTTCACCAGAAACAGGGCTTCAAATTCCGCCGCCGGCACCGGCTTGCTGAAATAAAAACCTTGCATTTCATGGCAACCGGCATCGCGCAGGAAATGCATCTGACTATCTTGCTCGACTCCTTCGGCGGTCACGCGCATGTTCAGCGAGTGCGCCATGGCGATAATTGTTTGCGTCAAGGCTACCGAATCGCGGTTGCCGGGAATGTCCTTGATGAAGGAGCGGTCAATTTTAAGATTTTTGATAGGAAAGCGGTGCAGATAAGACAACGATGAATATCCCGTGCCAAAATCGTCGAGCGAGAAAGCAATGCCCAGATCGGTCAGCGCATGGAACGTCGGCAACAATTTGGCGGTGTCGCTCATCAACAAACTCTCGGTGATTTCCAGCTCCAGCACCTCGGGTGGCAACGCACAGCGGTTCAAAATGTCGGTAATGATGTTGAGCAGGTACTCATCATGAAACTGTCGCGGCGACAGATTGACCGAGATTTTCATCTCGGGCATCAGGCGTTCGCGCCATTGCGCTACCTGCCTGCAAGCCTGCTCCAGCACCCAACGACCGATGGGCACGATCAATCCGGTTTCTTCCGCCAGCGGGATGAATTCTTCTGGCATCACCAGCCCGGTGCCTGGATTGTCCCAGCGCAGCAACGCCTCGGCTCCGACGATGCGTTCGGTCACCAAATCGATCTTGGGCTGATAGTGCAGCACGAACTCTTGATTGTTGAGCGCATGCCGCAGATTTTTTTCCAAGTGGTAGCGCCGCTGCGTACGCGCATTCATTTCCTGAGTGTAGAACTGGTAATGATTCCGTCCGCATTCTTTCGCGCTGTACATGGCAGAATCGGCACAACGCAGCAAGGTGTGGCCGTCGTTGCCGTCTTCCGGGTGAACGCTGATGCCGATCGACACACCGAGATAGTATTCATAACCCTGCAACCGGAACGGCTCGGCGATGGCAAGCAGAATACGCTCGGCTAATCGTGTGAGGTAATTCGCATCGTCGAAGCCCTCGGCCAGAATCACGAATTCATCACCACCCAAGCGAGCTAAGGTATCGGTTTCGCGGATGCAGCCGGTCAAGCGCGCGGCCACGGTTTGCAGCACCTTATCGCCGGCTTCGTGGCCGATGGTGTCGTTGACGTGCTTGAACCGATCCAAGTCGAGGAACATCACCGCCACCCGATGCTGGTCGTTGCGATGTGCCAGACTCAGAGAATGCGTCAACCGATCAACCAAAAAAGCGCGATTCGGCAGGCCGGTCAGCGAATCATGCGTCGCCATGTGTTCCAAACGTTGCTGCGCTTCCTTGACTTCGGTGATGTCGGTAAACGACATCAAAATCGCGTCCGACTCGCGCTCGCCCGGCTGGCGGATCGGCAAGATGTTGAGCGAAACCCAAACCGTGGCATCGTCCGCCATCTCCAGCCCTAATACTTGCTCCAATTGCGGCTGACCGGTGCGGGCGACGATTTCGGTCGGCAATTGCTCCTGCGTCAGCGCACTGCCATCCTCGGCGACGATGCGCCGGGCATAACGTGCCGGCCGGCCGACGGCATGATCGGCGTCAATCCGCAGGATGCGGGCGGCGCTCGGATTGCAGGCCAGCACCGTGCCGTCGTGCGCCTGAACCAGAATGCCTTCGTTCAGGGAAGTCACCACCGA
>JAFECY010000064.1 GCA_018241865.1 Pseudomonadota bacterium
ATCGACTTTTCCATCGAGCTGATAATCAAATCGGCAGCTTCCAACCAACCCATGTGACGCAACATCATTTCCGCCGACAGGATCAATGAACCCGGATTGACGTAATCCTTGCCGGCATACTTCGGCGCGGTACCGTGGGTGGCTTCAAACATGGCAACCGAATCCGACAAATTGGCACCCGGTGCGATACCGATACCGCCGACTTGTGCCGCCAATGCGTCGGAAATATAGTCGCCGTTCAGGTTCAGGGTGGCGATTACGCTGTACTCGTTCGGGCGCAACAATATCTGCTGCAAGAAAGCATCGGCGATCGAGTCCTTGACCGTGATTTCCTTACCGGTTTTCGGGTTTTTGAACTTGCACCACGGACCGCCGTCGATCAGTTGCGCGCCGAATTCCTTCTGCGCCAAGGCATAGCCCCAGTCACGGAAGCCGCCTTCGGTGTATTTCATGATGTTACCTTTGTGAACCAACGTCACAGAAGGCTTGTCGTTATCGATAGCGTAATGAATCGCCTTGCGCACCAAGCGCTCGGTGCCTTCCCGCGACACCGGTTTGATGCCGATACCGGACGAACCCGGGAAACGAATTTTCTTGACACCCATTTCCTTGGTCAAAAATTCGATCACTTTCTTGGCTTGGTCGGAACCTTCCGCCCACTCGATGCCGGCGTAAATGTCTTCCGAATTTTCACGGAAGATAACCATGTCAGTTTTTTCCGGCTCACGCACCGGTGACGGCACGCCCTTGAAGTAACGCACCGGGCGTAGACAGACGTACAAATCGAGATCCTGGCGCAAGGCGACGTTCAGCGAACGGATGCCACCACCGACCGGCGTAGTCAACGGTCCCTTAATCGACACCACGTAATCCTTCAAAACCTTCAGGGTTTCTTCCGGCAGCCAGACGTCCGGGCCATAGACCTTGGTCGATTTTTCGCCGGCATAAATCTCCATCCAGCTAATCTTGCGCTTACCGCCGTAAGCCTTAGCCACCGCCGCATCGACCACCTTAATCATCACCGGGCTGATATCGACGCCAGTGCCGTCACCCTCGATGTAGGGAATGATTGGATTGTCCGGGACGTTCAGGGAAAAATCGGCATTGACAGTGATCTGCTTGCCCTCGGCGGGAACCTTAATATGTTGGAACATTGCTGACTCCGAAGTAAAGGAGGAAAAAGGCGATTATTGAATGATTTATCACACCACAAGTCTTATATAAGACATAAGACACCGTTTCGTATTATGCACCAGAATTTTACGGTATGCCATATCCGCACCTTATTTTGACCCGCCCGCCTGCCAAGCGCAAGCCTGTTTTATCGCTGTCAGGCAGGTAGAATCCGTCATTCTTCCTTTGCCCCAGCCATGCCACTGATCCTATTCAACAAACCTTTTCAGGTCATGTGCCAGTTTTCCGCGCACCCCAGCCGGCCGAGCTTGGCGAATTACCTGCAGATTCCCCATATCTATCCCGCCGGCAGGTTGGATGCTGATAGCGAAGGACTGTTACTGCTGACCGACGACGGCCGCCTACAACACGACATCAGTCACCCGATCCAAAAACAACCCAAAACTTACCTAGCGCAGGTGGAAGGAACGCCAACCACCGCACAACTGCAGGCATTGTGCGCACCGCTCAATTTGGGCGATTTCGTTACGCAACCTTGCCATGCCCGACAAATCCTGCCCCCGAAATGGATATGGCCGCGCGATCCCCCCATCCGCTCACGCGCCGCACAGCCAACCAGTTGGCTGGCACTCACGCTCACGGAAGGGAAAAATCGCCAAGTCAGGCGGATGACGGCGGCGGTCGGTTTGCCGACCCTGCGACTGGTGCGGATTGCCATCGGTCCGTTCTCACTCGCGACACACCCGCTGCTGCCGGGTGAATGGCGCGAAGTCGATCCAGCGGAATGGGCACGTCCACCGGCCTGATCCACGCGATAAAAACAAAAACCTCATTTCATTGAAGCAATGCGCGACTTGTCGAGCAAGACCTTCCTTCGCCAAAATTTATCCATCCGACCGAAATGCTGTCAACCAAGCGCCCGGCGCTTCGTTATTGGCAATGATTCGCAAGAATCGCCAACTTTTAACATGTTAAATAAAGAAGGACTTTTCAAATGAACAAACTGATCGCCGCTTTGGTTGCTGGCCTGTTCGCCGCTACCGCATTCGCCGCTGAACCGGCTGCTTCCGCCTCCGCTCCTGCCGCTGCCGCTCCGGCTGCTGCCTCCGCTGAAGCTTCGGCTCCGAAAGCCAAGAAGCACAAGAAAGCCAAGAAGCACAAGAAAGCCAAAGCAGCTGCTGCTGATTCGGCTGCTTCCAAGTAATTGGATTTCAGTTGGAAGAAAAAGGCAGGCTCGTCCTGCCTTTTTTGTTGCCCAGCATTCGCCGCATCAAACCATCATATCAATCGTTTCCGGGATTCCCATTCCGCCATGAACCGTTTCTTCCATTTCTGCACCATCGCCGCCCTCACTACGCTCGCACTCGCGACCAGCATCAGTCATGCCCAGTCTGCGCGTCAATTCCGCGTCATCCCACTCAATATCGGTATCCATCTCATCCAAGCCGAAGTTGCCGCCACGCAAGCGCAGCGCGAACAAGGATTGATGTTTCGGGAAAACATGGCACCCAACGAAGGCATGGTATTTCTGTTCAACGAACCGACCAGCGTGTGCATGTGGATGAAAAACACCTTATTGCCACTCTCCGTCGCCTTCCTCGACGAAGAAGGGAAGATCGTCAATATCGAAGACATGGCGCCGCAAACCACGACATCGCATTGCGCCAAAAAGAACGTGAAGTACGCGTTGGAAATGAACTTAGGCTGGTTCCGGCAAAAGAATCTCAAACCGGGAACGCGGATAGAAGGATTGCCGCGCTAACAGCGCCAAGCAAATCACAGAAAAAACAAAAGCCGCACGACCATGCCGTGCGGCTTTTTCATTACTTATCTATTACTTACTCGCACGCCGCAGAGGGCGCGTCAAGATCAGGCCAGTGCTTTGATCGCGGCAGCCAAACGGCTCTTATGGCGAGCAGCCTTGTTCTTGTGAATGATTTTCTTGTCCGCGATGCGGTCGATGGTCGAAACCGAAGCCTGGAAGACTTGTGCGGCGGCAGCTTTGTCGCCGGCATCGATCGCCTTACGAACCGCTTTGATCGCAGTACGCAGGGTGGAGCGTTGGCTGGAATTGTGCGCGTTCAGCTTGACTGCCTGACGAGCACGCTTGCGCGCTTGTGCGGTATTTGCCATGAGTATTTCCTAGTGAAGTCCGAGTATCGCCGTCCCAGCTATGTCGCAAAAACAGCAAGAATTCTGTAAAGCCGCAAAGTATAAGGCTTTTTCCTAAAATAGGCAACGTTTCTAGCGCCTAGAAAAAATACCGTCCGCCGCCGAAAAACTTGTCGATTCGGCCATATTTTCCGCGAATTGTTACAAATTAACGGCCTGAGGGTGCACATGGTCGCAAGCTATAATGCCGCCCCATGAACTTGCACAAAACCTTGGCCGCCGTATCGGGCATGACACTACTTTCTCGAGTGACCGGCCTGCTGCGTGAGTTCCTGATCGCCCGCGCTTTCGGTGCCTCGGCCTACACCGATGCCTTCTTCGTCGCTTTCCGTATCCCCAACCTGCTGCGCCGCCTGTTCGCCGAGGGCGCGTTTTCCCAAGCATTCGTGCCCATTCTGGCCGAATATAAAAACCAGAAAGGCGATGCGCCCACCAAGGAAATGGTGGATCACGTCGCCACCATCCTCACGTGGTCGCTGGTACTGGTGTGCGCCTTAGGCATCGCCACCGCACCTGTCATCGTGTATGGCATCGCCACCGGCCTGAAATCTGACCCAGATGCTTTCGATACCGCCGTGGTTATGACGCGCATCATGTTTCCTTACATAGGCTTCATGTCCTTGGTTGCGTTGGCGGGCGGCATCCTCAACACTTGGCGCGAATTCAGGATTCCCGCTTTTACGCCGGTATTGCTCAACCTCTCTTTCATCGCCGCTTCGCTATTTCTTGCGCCACACCTGAAACAGCCGGTCTATGCACTGGCACTGGCAGTTTTCGTTGGCGGCTTGCTGCAACTTGCCATTCAATTGCCGGCGCTCAAAAAAATCGGCATGCTGCCGCGTATCGGCCTCAACCTGAAACCCTCGCTGCAGGATGCCGGTGTACGTCGCGTACTCAAGCAAATGGTGCCGGCCACCTTCGCGGTATCGGTCGCGCAACTAAGCCTCATCATCAACACCAATATCGCCTCGCGTTTAGAAAACGGTAGCGTGTCTTGGCTGTCCTACGCCGACCGCCTGATGGAATTCCCAACTGGCATGCTGGGTGTGGCGCTGGGCACCATCTTGCTACCCAGCCTGTCCAAAGCGCATGCCGATGGCGACCGCGACGAATATTCTTCGCTGCTGGACTGGGGCTTGCGTCTGACTTTCCTACTGGCGCTACCGGCCGCCGTTCTGCTGGCCGCACTGGCCGAACCTCTCACCACCACGCTTTTTCATTACGGAAAATTCAGCGCAAAATCGGCCGCGATGACCGAGCAAGCGCTGGTCGCCTACGGCGTCGGCCTGATCGGCCTGATTTTGGTCAAAATCCTTGCGCCCGGCTTTTACGCCAAGCAGGATATTCGCACGCCGGTCAAGATCGCCATCGGCGTGTTGGTAGCGACGCAGTTGATGAATCTGTTGTTCGTGCCGTGGATCAAGCATGCCGGACTGGCGTTATCGATCGGTCTGGGCGCTTGCATGAATGCCGCCCTGCTGTATGCCGGCTTACGTCGGCGCGGCATTTATACGGCATTGGCCGGCTGGCCGCAATTTTTCCTCAAGCTGGTCGGTGCGGTGGTGCTGATGGCTGGTGTGGCGCTCTGGACGGCCGGTCAATTCGATTGGTTGCATCTACGCGCCCAACCACTGCATCGCATCGGCGCACTGGCATTGGTGATGGTCGCCTGCGGCATCACGTATTTTGCTGCTCTGCTGGCGATGGGCTTTCGCTTCCGCGACTTCAAGCGCGTCACCAACCGATGATGATCGGTTCGCTCGACTACTTCACATCCCTGGTCGAACAGGATGACGATCTGCCGCTGTTCGAGGCAGCGTTAGCCATTGCGCAAGATGCCGATCCCGAGCCGGACTTGATCGCCACCCAAGCCATGATCGATTCCTTCGCCGATCAGTTGAACCGCCGATTGACGCAGGATGCTGCGATCATCCAGAAGCTGCGCATGCTCAACCATCTGTTTTACGAAGAACTCGGTTTCGCCGGCAACGTCAACGATTACTACGATCCCGATAATAGTTACTTGCACCGCGTACTAGAAACGCGGCGCGGCATTCCAATTTCGTTGGCGGTCATCTACATGGAACTGGCTAGTCAGATCGGCCTAGAGATCAAGGGCGTGTCCTTTCCCGGTCATTTTCTGATGCGGCTGTCATTGCCGGCAGGCGAGATCGTGCTCGACCCATTCAACGGTGCCAGCTTGTCGCGCGAAGAACTGGAAGAACGGCTTGCCCCTTACGTCGAACAGCAGCCCAAGCTGCAACTGGTCGATTGCCTGCAAGCGGCACATCCGCGCGCCATCTTGACCCGCATGTTGCACAACCTCAAAGTGCTGTTTTTCGAGCGTGCCGACTGGAACCAGTTGCTGGCGGTACAGCAGCGGTTGGTGATCCTGCTGCCGGACGATATCGCCGAACGGCGCGATCGCGGCCTGACGTTTGAACAGCTCGAATGCCCGCAAGCGGCGCTGGAAGATTTGCAAGCCTATCTGGCAGATCGACCTTACGCAGCCGATGCGGACAGCCTGCGCGCCAAACTGCCGAATTTACGCAAAGCCTGTAGCGGGCTGAATTAAATCAATCGCCCTGCGCTTCGAGCGCTTCCCACTTCTCCAGATTAACCAACAGCAGCTCGTCGATCTCGGCAAAACGCTGATGCAGGCGTTGCGCTTCTTGCGGGTCTTGCGCATACAAATTGGAGTCGGCCAATTGTTCGTTGATGGTTTTTTGTTCGGCTTCCAGCGCAGCAATCAACTTCGGTAATTCTTCCAGCGCGCGCTGATCCTTGTAACTGCGTTTTTTCGCTTTCGCCTGAACCGGCGCGGCTTCTTTCTGCGCCGTCTTGGGCGGTACTTTGTCCACCGCTTTCGCTGTCACGGCGCGGAAGCATTCCCAATCGCTGTAACCGCCGACATATTCACGCCACAATCCATCGCCTTCAGCGACGATCACTTGCGTCACAACGTTGTCGAGGAAGGCGCGGTCGTGACTGACCAAGAACACGGTGCCGTCGTAATCGGTCAGCAATTCTTCCAGCAATTCCAGCGTATCAATATCCAGATCATTGGTTGGCTCGTCCAGCACCAACACGTTGGCGGGCTTGGCGAACAGGCGCGCCAGCAGCAAACGATTCCGCTCGCCGCCGGAGAGCGTCTTCACCGGCGAACGCGCGCGTTCCGGCGCGAATAAAAAATCGCCCAGATAGGTCATCACATGTTTGCGCTGACCATTGATTTCCACCCAATCGCTACCCGGCGCAATCGTGTCGGCCAAGCTGGTTTCTTCATTCAACTGGGCGCGCATCTGGTCGAAGTACGCCACCTGCAGTTTTGTGCCTTGGCGGATCGTGCCGCTATCCGCTTGCTCTTCACCCAAAATCAACTTCAGCAGCGTCGTCTTGCCCGCGCCATTGGGGCCGATCAAACCGATCTTGTCGCCGCGCATCAGAATGCTGCTGAAGTCGCGCACGATGACCTTGCTGCCGTAACGTTTGTCCACATTCTCCAGTTCGGCAACGATCTTGCCGGAACGTTCGCCGGAAGCCACATCCAACTTGACTTGCCCTTGCTGATCGCGGCGCGCTCCGCGCGTGCGGCGCAATTCCTCCAACCGTCTGACTCGACCCTCGTTGCGCGTGCGGCGCGCTTCCACGCCTTTGCGGATCCACACTTCTTCTTGCGCCAGAAATTTGTCGAACTTAGCGTTTTCGATTGCTTCGACTTCCAATAATTCTTTCTTGCGCGCTTGGTAGGCGGCGAAGTTGCCGGGGAAAGACAAGATGCGGCCACGGTCGAGTTCGATGATGCGCGTCGCCACATTGTCGAGGAAGCGCCGATCATGGGTAATCAACAGTACGCTGCCTTTGTAATCGCGCAGCAAACCCTCCAGCCAAACAATCGAATTGAAATCGAGATGATTGGTCGGCTCGTCCAGCAGTAAAACATCCGGTGCGCCGACCAGCGCGCACGCCAGCGCCACGCGCTTTTGCATGCCGCCAGATAACGTGCCCATCAAGGCATCCTTATTCAGGCTCAATCGGTCGAGCGTGGTTTCGACTTTATTTTTTAGATTCCAGGCATCGGCAGCATCGAGCCGAACCTGGATGACATGCATGCGCTCCATCACCGCTTCGTCATCGTCACCGCCGAATTGGCCGGTCAAGGTTTCGTACTCGTTCAGCAAACTCTGCAACTCGCCCATGCCCGAGGCCACGGCATCGAAAACCGACATATCCGCAGCGAAATGCGGCTCCTGATCGACATAGGCAATCTTCAAGCCTTGCTGCATTACCAGCAAGCCATCATCCAACTTGGCCATGCCCGCGATAATTTTGAGGAGAGACGATTTACCGGTGCCGTTGCGACCGATCAAACCGACGCGCTCGCCGGTTTCCAGCGCAAATTCCGTGTGATCGAGCAAGGCAACGTGACCGAACGCCAGTTGCGCATTGGAGAGTGAAATGACTGCCATAACATCCTGACTTGGCTCTGTCTTTATTTCAGACCGAGCGACATGCATGTGGGGAAACCGGCATTGTACCGAGTCGCGCCTGTCTCGCGCCATGTTTGCGATCTGCCTCGGCTATAATCTTGAGCGCAACGCGGCTTTGACCGCTGTCTGCCGTGTCCTCGCCGTAGTTCAATGGATAGAACGAGTGCCTCCTAAGTGCTAGATACAGGTTCGATTCCTGTCGGCGGGACCAGTTTCATCCGCATACGCGCAGTTTCCTGAGATCAGCATGCCTACCCTAGGCCGAACATCGATTCCTGCCAGCATCATCATCTCCCTGCTGCTGCATGGGCTGGGATTGTGGTTGTTGCTGCGTGAACCCTCGCTCGTGCTCACGCAACCACCCG